>CAVKHB010000035.1:754-9270 GCA_963656005.1 Coriobacteriaceae bacterium | reverse complement strand
CCTTTGAGACTGCTAGGATGTCGGCTCGCGAGCACATGAGAGAGCAACTTAGAGAGGGTAAGTTGGACGTTACTGAGGTTGAGATTTCCAATCAGGTTCGTCCTTCCAAGGTAGGCATTGAATTTATGGGTGGTTCAATGGATGATCTTCAAAATGCCATGAATAGCCTTGGTTCAATCTTCCAGAATGCTCAAAATCCAAGAAAGCGCAGAAAGGTTTCCATTAAGCGCGCCCGTGAACTCTTCATGGAAGAGGAGATGGAGCGTAGCGTTGACCAAGATAAAGCTATTGATATTGCCAAGGAGCGCACTGAGCAAATGGGTATCATCTTCATTGATGAGATTGATAAGATTGCTGGTAAAAATAGCTCCTCCTCAAGTCCCGACGTCTCTAGGGAAGGGGTTCAACGCGACATTCTTCCTATTGTTGAAGGAACTAAGGTCAGCACTAAATGGGGTGTCATTGATACCTCTCACATTCTCTTTATTGCAGCTGGAGCCTTCCATGTTTCTAAGCCTAGTGACTTGATTCCTGAACTTCAGGGGCGTTTCCCCCTTAGGGTTGAACTTGATGCTCTCACAGCCGATGATTTTTACAGGATTCTCAGAGAGCCTGAGAATGCTATCACATTGCAATATCATGAGTTACTCAAGACTGAGGGTGTTGAGGTTGCTTTCACAGATGATGCACTTCACCGCATTAGTGAGATTGCTTATGAGGTCAACTCAACAACTGAAAATATCGGTGCTAGACGTTTGTATACCATTATGGAGATTTTGCTGGAAGAGTTGAGCTTCAGTGCCGACGAATTAAAGGGTCGAACCATCAACATTACGCCTGATTACGTCAATCAGCGCCTCTCTGATGTTGTTAAGAACCAAGATTTGTCTAGGTATATATTGTAATGATGTAGGAAAGTGTACATAAACAGACCAAAAAGGGCCTAAATGTACACATGTGTACATTTAGGGCCTCAAAAAAGGAGTTTATGTACACTTTTGTTTCCAGTAACTAAAAGAGCTCTGTTAAATGCTATTCGCGCTAGCATTTAACAGAGCTCTTTTCTTTTGACGACGGTAGGATTTGAACCTACGACAACCAGTGTGTAAGACTGGGGCTCTCCCACTGAGCTACATCGCCGTTAGCAATGAGAATCTAACATCTTGGAAAGAAAGTGTCAATATAGCAAGGTTTTTACAAAAACCTCTAGATGTTTTCATTTGATAACATTCCAATTTAACGATAGAATTGAGCGATATGACATGCAATAAAACTTTTGATTATTCAAGGAAGTTGAAAGATATAGAAGCTCAAATAGAAAAGGTCTCAAAAAATACTAGGCTTATGGCTGTAAGTAAGACTAGGAGCCTAGAAGAGATTATGGCTTGCTATGAAGCAGGGGCTAGGCTTTTTGGAGAGAACCACGTTCAAGAAATTGTTGCCAAGTTCTCAAAAGACGGTAAGTCTTTTAAACCAAAAGACTTAGAGCTTCACATGATAGGACACCTTCAGAGTAATAAAGTGAATAAAGTGGTTCCTCTTGTGGACATGATTGAGAGCGTGGATTCGTTGCCACTACTGGAAAAGATTAATACGACAGCGGAGAAAAATAACAAGATACAAGACGTGTTGTTGGAAGTAAATACCAGCAAGGAAGAGGCTAAAAGTGGCTTTGAGACGGAAAAAGAGCTACTGGATTGTATAAAAGAAGCTAAGAACTTAAAGAATGTACGAATTAGAGGTCTTATGACGGTTGGGCCAGTTTCCTGTGCTCCTGAGCTTAAGGATGGGCTAACGGAACAGGCTTTTAAGTATCTGAAAGGGCTTTTTGATCAGCTGGAAAGTGAAAATAAATTTGATACTCTTTCCATGGGAATGAGTGAAGATTTTATGATAGGTGTCAGAAATGGGAGCACGGAGGTGCGAATAGGGACAGCCATCTTTGGCCCGCGCGACTACGGCCAAACTGGCCATGAAAGCCAGGTAGTGCAATCAAGCCCAGCCAATCAGGGAGGAATAAAATGAAAAAAGCTGTAATAATTCTTTTTATTTTCCTTCTTCTCTTTGGCGTTTGTATGCCAGCATTTTCTTTGACACTAACAAATTATGAACCTTATACTAAGGACGAATTTCCCAGGTGGTCCTTGGATTTAAGAAGGGCAGAGACAATATTTTTTGGAGGCATCCCAATTGCCTTTCCACTTACAAGCCTAGCTTTTAACCTTGCAGGACAAAGTCCCGATTTTCTTACTACGTTAGGAGTTGCTTGTGCTGTGTCTGCCGTAATAACGCTGGTTGATTATATTCTTGGAGTTGTAAGTGCGAATTGAAAGAAATTATGAATTCCTAGTAGAGCAAGCAGATTTTGAAGGCTACGCTTGCCCAGAAAAGAGCTCTAAAAAGCTTCGCATTGATGCCTTTTTATCCTCAAAGATAGAAGGCTTATCGCGCTCTGCACTTACAAATGAACTTTGCTTAATGACCATCAACGGGAAAGTTTCAAAGAAAAGTGACAGCGTCAAAGTGGGCGATAACGTTACACTACAATACGTAGCAGACGTATTTGAAAAGGTGGAACCACAAGATATTCCTCTAGATATTCTGTATGAAGACAGCTCAATGTTGGTGATAAACAAAGCCCAGGGCATGGTGGTTCATCCTGGAGCAGGCAACGTGGATGGAACAATTGTCAATGCCCTAGCTTTCAGATATGGGCAGGATTTTATCGACCGTATGGCCGATGAATGCGACATTTCTCGCCCTGGGATTGTGCATAGACTGGACAAGGATACAAGCGGGGTTATGGTTATAGCCTTAAATGCCCACGCCCACGCAGCTTTGAGTGCCCAATTCCAAAATAGGGAGATAGAAAAGTATTATTACGCCTTCTGTGATGGCATTTTCCCCAAGCACGAGGACGATATTGAGTGCCTTCTTGCACGCGATAGAAACAATCGCAAGCTGTTTGTGCCGGTGAAAGAAAAGCGCTATATCATCCAAGAAGGCCTTTCTCCCAAACGCACACAGGAGATTATTGACGAGGTCTACAAGGATCCAAAGTACAAGGTAGGTGGTGCTGTGGACAACTTCACGGAGGGCAAATACAGCAAAAGTCACTATGAGGTGGTCAAACAACTTCCCCAAGCCGCACTGGTCAAGGTTCGCATCTTCACCGGCCGCACCCACCAAATTCGCGTTCATATGAAAAGCATTGGCCACGCCGTAGTAGGCGACAGCCTGTATAACCCAAAAGCCTCACGCTTTCCCAACTGGCCACTTATGCTACACAGCGCCATCTTGGAAATTAGACATCCCGATACTAATGAGCTTATGCATTTTGAAGCTCCACTGCCAAAGAGATTTGCAGACTTTGAGGCAGCTTTAAGGAGCCAGTAATCCTATGCAGGGCATTGTTTTACGTTCCATCAACAATATTTACACTGTGCGCACTGAGGCTGGAGAACTATACAGTTGCAGAATTAAGGGCAAGCACCTTAATACGGCTGTGGGAGAATACAACCCAATAGTCGTGGGCGATGGGGTTGAGTTCACACCTTCCAGCAAGGGCTCTGAAGGTCAAATGGGTGAGGGGCTTGTAACGGAGCGCATGGAAAGAAAGGGCGTTTTTGCCCGATGGAATGCAAAAAAGCAACTCAATCAGATTATTTGCGTCAACATGGATGTTGTGGTTTGCGTTTGCAGTATTGAGAGTCCTCCCTTCAGGCCTAGATTCATAGATAGAGTTTTGGCTTGCTGTAGGAATGTTCCTGTCATTATCGTTCTAAATAAGTGCGATATCCTGCTGACAGAACAGGAGGCGGAGCGCTTTGGGCTGTACAGAAAACTGGGATATGAGACGTTGGCCGTTTCAGCCACCACGGGCGAGAATATGGAGAGCTTGGTGGAAAGACTGCAGGGCAAGACGGCGGCTTTTGTGGGCCAGAGCGGGGTGGGCAAGAGCTCGCTTGTGAATAGGTTGTTGGGGACGAGCCAGCGCGTGGGTGAGATAAGTGAGAAATATAACCGAGGCAAGCACACGACTAATTACGCATTAATGCTGGATGGGCCCGGATTTACGTTAATTGATACGCCGGGATTTAGGGAGATATCGGTACCACATGATGATCCGCATTTGGTGTCACAGGCTTTCCCCGAGTTTGTGAAGGCCTCTTCCAAGTGTGCCTTTTCTTCGTGCCTACATGTGAATGAACCAGGCTGTGAGGTGTTAAGACTTCTGAAGAAGGGCAAAATAGATGCGGACAGGTACGAAAGTTATCTTGGAATTCTGCAGTCGCTGGACGAGCGGCTTCCCGTGTGGGGTAGAAAATGTTCAAAAGAACAGTGATAGATTTGGGTTTGGATCAAGTTTTAAGCTCAGTAGCTCAACACGCCTTAAGTGCACAAGGGGCAGAGGCTGTAAAACTTGCAAAGACCATATTTGACACAACTCAATATTTACAGAGACAGAAAGAAGTTGCAGCTACTGTATATACTTTGGATGCAGCCTCGAAAGAGGGCCTTTTTGTAGAAGGTTTTCCAGATTTAAGCGAGACTTTTAACAGCATAGTGAATAATCCCGTCTCATCCTTAACAGGAGAGCAAGTCTATGATGTTGGTCTTTTTATTAGAAGCGCAGGGCTTTTGAGAAGACTTTTAGGTTTGTCTCAGGAACTTGAATCTCCAATAAAGGACAGTGGAATTGAAAATATTATTCAGGAGCTTCCGCAGGAGCTTTTGGATCTTGAAAACGAGATTTTTAGCATTTTGGAATCGCCGGGACAGGTTAAAGAGAACTATCCAACGGTCAAGGCTTTGCGAGAAAAAGCTGATGCCAAGCGCGCTGAGCGTAGCAGGTTCGCTGCAGATTTGATTCGCTCACAATCCGATTTTATGCAATCCAATGCCCCAGTCATGAGAGATGGCCGTGTGGTTCTTCCTGTAAAAAATGACTACAAGAATTCCGTTGGTGGCTACATTCAAAGCTATTCTTCCACCGGCAGCACCGTCTTCATGGAGCCGTTCAAATTGGTGGACATGAACAACGCCGTAGTCCTTTCCCAGCAAGCAATTGACATTGAAATTGCACGCTTAATTGGAGGGCTGTCTGATTTGGTGCGAGCTGTTGAAATTCAGCTTAGAACGCTCTACAGTCAAGTCTCTTATGCCGATTTCCTTTACGCTTTTGCTTCCTGGATTCGCATTAATAAATGTTCTAAGACAATTTTAGTTACAGAGGAGCATATTGCAGGGGACGGTTATTGCAATTTAATTGGAGCTAGACATCCGCTTTTGGGTGCAAAATGTGTTCCAATTGACCTTGCCGTTCCTTCTAAAATCAAGGCTGTAGTTCTCACCGGTCCTAACGCTGGTGGTAAGACGGTTACAATGAAAACTGTGGGGCTTTTTGCCCTTTTGAATCAGATTTGTGGTCATATTCCAGCAGAAGATGGTAGCTCAATGGCGCTGTTTGATAAAGTTTTTACAGACATTGGTGATGATCAGAGCATTGAAAATCATCTTTCCACGTTCAGTGGACACATGAAGAGTATTAGTTTCATTCTTAGAAATATGACAGAATATTCCTTGGTAATTCTTGATGAACTAGGTAGTGGAACTGACCCTCAAGAGGGGGCTGCTCTTGCTAGGGCTATTTTGGAATTTTGCACAAAGAAGGCTGGTTTGACTTTAACTACTTCTCATCACGGGGTGCTAAAGCAGTTTGCTTATTCGTCTGACATAGTGCTCAATGCTTCAATGGAGTTCAATGAACAGACTTTGGAGCCTACTTTTAGGGTTATTGCTGGTCTTCCGGGTGAAAGCCATGCCATAGATACGGCAAAGAGGATGAGACTTCCAAAGGTAGTCACTCAAGCTGCTCAAAAGTATATGGGGCAAGAGGCTGTTAAAATCTCTTCCATTATTCGGGGTCTTGAGCAAAAGCGTAGGGAAGCGGATGCCAAGGAGGCCGAACTTTCTAGACGGCTCAGGGCTATTGATAATCAGGAGCGCCATCTTGCCAACGAAAACAGGCGGCTCAAAGGGCTGGAAAACCGTCTTAAGAAGGGCTCTGTTCAGGAATTCGACAAGACGTTGAAGGATGCAAGACGTCAAATTGAGAATCTCATTGCTGAAATTCGGGTTGGTGAAATAAGCAGAGAGAAGATTCTTAAATCTAAAAAAGTTCTTGCTGATTTGGAAGCCCAAGAGAAGGAAATGGAGGCTCAAATTGCTAAGACAGATGAAGAAATTGATGCCTTTGACGCACAAGAGGACATCAATAGCGATCTTCATGTAGATCTTAAGCCCGGCATGGACGTTCTTTGCGGGCCCAATAAGCGTGAAGGCTCTGTGATAAAGGAAGCTGGGAAAGGCAAGTGGGTGGTTGCAATTGGCCCTATGAAATTTACCTTTAAGGAATCTGAGCTCACCGTTCCAAGGCGCTCTAATGCCCACACGCATTCCTATGTTTTTGAAGCGGGCTCCAAAGCGCCATCGCCAAAGATGACACTAGATGTGCGTGGCATGAGGCTTGAAGAGGCCTTAGATGCACTAGATAGCCAACTTGAGGCCTGCTGTATTCACGGCATCAAGAGCTTTTCAATCATCCACGGCTACGGGGACGGCATCCTCTCGGCCGGCATCCATAGGCACTTGGATAACAATCCTCTTGTAGAAGGTCTCAAATTTGCTCATCCCGATGACGGTGGGCAGGGCAAAACTTATGTCACATTAAAGTAGGTTTTTATGATAAATGATAATTGCGGAATTGTTGCTTTAAGAAATCTCAAGACTGACCAAGTATATCTCTTTTACTCAGAAGACATTAAGAACGATTGCATTAAGGAGCGCTTCAACTTGGATTTAGGTATGCACCCTTGTAAGGCTCTTCAAGAAGATTATACAAATACGGGACTTGAGGTTTTTAGATTTGATACGGTGGAATATACAAAAGACCCCTCAAGGCTTGAAGCTCTTAAGGGGACTTTTGCTAAACTTTATAAGTAGAGTTTTTTGCGCTTTATTTCTCGTTATCCATCTTAATTAAGGTGCGAATTGACTCAACTGCAACGTGGCACACTTGTGTGGTGTCGTGGAGTTTGGGATTATCCATGCCAAGGGCTTCGCGTTCCTGATTGCCCACAACAAAGAAAACAGAACCACAACGAACGTTGAGATAACTTGCAACTGTAAATAGGGCGGCACTTTCCATTTCAGAAGCTAGAACGCCAAGGCGCTTCCATGCTTCCCATTTGTTTTGTAGCTCATAACTTACTGGCATGAGCTGAGGATCGTGCTGGCCATAGAAGGAATCTTTGCATTGAACAACGCCAAGGTGGTGCTTAATGCCCATTTTTTCTGCTGTTTTCTTGATGGCGGTTACAACTTCATAGTTGGCAACGGCTGGGAATTCTATTGGGGCATATTCGCGGCTGGTGCCTTCCATTCTTACGGCTCCAGTTGCTATTACGGCATCTCCACCCATTACTGGAAGGGCTATGCCACCGCAGGTGCCCATTCTGAGGAAGGTATCGGCTCCACATTTTACTAGCTCTTGCATGGCTATTGAGGCTGAGGGACCACCAATTCCAGTGGAGGTTACGCTCACTGGAACACCGTCTAGTTTTCCAGTGTAGGTGACAAACTCGCGGCTATCGGCTATCTCATGAGCATCATCAAGAAACGACGCAATTAGTGGGACACGCTTGGGGTCTCCTGGGAGGATAACATAACGGCCTACGTCCCCCTTTTTGATGTGTAGGTGGTATTGAATTCCCGTCCCATTCATGTAATCAGACATTTTGTTGTCCTCCTTTTGGTCACGTTGGGAAAAGTCTCCACGTGAAAATGATATTATAGCATAAATTGAGCGTTTGTGAATGTAAAAAAATCGGGATGAAAATGGCGGTAAAAGTGCGGTTAAGAAATGGTTAAGAAAGTGTTGATTCTCCAACACATTAAAAATAAATTTATGAGGGATGCCGTATTTTTTGTGGCTTAAAATGTATATTATGTAATATAATCGGATGGATAATTCTGAATAACACATTTTTAAGGATGGAACAGAATGGAGATTAATATTCAAGATTTGGTTCAGTCCATCAAACATGATGGAATAGAAGAGGCAAAAAAAGAGGCCAATGCCGTGGTGGATGCTGCAAAGCTTCAGGCTCAGGAGATTATTGAGGCTGCAAAGAAAGATGCCGCTAAGATTCTTGATGATGCTAAAGCTGAAATTGAAAGTTCAAAGGCCTTGGTTAAGCAGGCAGAACGTGATGCTGTGCTTTCAATCAAGAAGGAGCTTGAAGTTCAGCTTTCAAAGATTCTTGAAGCAGAGGTTTCTAAGACCTTGTCTGGTGATGCATTGGAAAAGATTATTGTTGCTGCTCTTAATGGAGAGGATCCAGCTAAGTACACAGTTGAAGTTTCTGCTGTAACTGAAGAACTTAAGAAAGGCCTTGCAAAAGAGATTGAAAAAGGTCTTGAGCTCAAGCCTGTTAAGGGTGCATCAATTAAAC
>CAVKHB010000035.1:0-744 GCA_963656005.1 Coriobacteriaceae bacterium | reverse complement strand
GAGATTGTCAATCTTCTTAAACCATTTCTTGGCACTTTGAAGTTCTAATAGGAGGAAAGGATGCCTACAAATTCTAGGTACTATTTTCTTGCTAGCCTCCCTATGCTTAAGTTTAATGCAAAGGCTCCATTGGATTGGGATACCTTTATGGCCTATGCCCAAGAAGGCGTCACTGCAGGAGATTATAAGCTTATTGAGGGAATTTCAAAGAACGATTTTTCTGGATGTAGTTTCTTAAGGGAATGGAAGAAATTCTCTGACTCTGCAGATAGAGCAATCAATGAAAAGCGTAGGGCTAACCTTGGTTTGATTGACACTTATAATCCAGAAAATGATTATAGTCTTTCTAAGTATGTAAATGCTGTGATGAATGCAAAGAATCCTCTGGAAGCGGAGTTTGTTATCCTTAAGTACAAGTATGACTATTTAGAAGAGAAAACTGTTTTTGAAGCTTTCTCTAGAGACGTAGTCTTAGGATATGCACTTAAGCTTAGGTTACTACTTCGTAAAGACTTGTTTACTGTTGAAGCAGGTAATGCCCAGTATGGAATCCTCTTTGATAGAGTCAAAGAAGAAATTAATGTTGATAAAATAGAATAAAAAAGTGGAGATATTATGACAAAAAGCACAGGATATGTAGCTGGCGTAAATGGAAACCTTGTCACTGTTACGTTTGAAGGTGCCATTTCCAAGAACGAGGTTGCTTACGTTCATGTAGGGGATACCAAGCTCAAGGGAGAGGTC
>CAVKHB010000034.1:0-9301 GCA_963656005.1 Coriobacteriaceae bacterium | reverse complement strand
GGCTTGCTTTGTTGCAAAAGTTAAAGAGAAAGTATGGTCCTTCTTTGAACAATGTTATTGCTTTTGCTCAAAAGGCTAGGGCTTCTTTGGAACTTTCTCAAAACTTTGAGGATAGGCTTTCTGATTGCGATAAGGCTATTGAAGCTGAAAAGGCTAATTTTTCCACTATTTGTACTAATTTAACTTCTTCACGCAAGAAGGCAGCTAATCAACTTGAGAAAGGTATTTGTAGCGTTTTAAGGCTGTTGGGTATGCCTAATTCGGAATTCTCTATTGAGGTAATGCCCTTAGAGAAGGCAAATTCGTTTGGCTCTGATGCTGTGGACTTTATGATAAGTGCCAATCCTGGGGAACCCATGAAGGAGATTAAGGCTATTGCATCGGGCGGTGAATTGAGCCGTGTTATGTTGGCTTTGAAAACGGTTTTGGCTTCTCAAGATTCTATTCAAACTCAGGTTTTTGATGAGGTGGATTCTGGTATTGGTGGCTCTGTTGCCTTAAGTCTTGCTCAATGTATTTGTTCTTTGGCTGAAAAGAAGCAAGTTATTGCTATTACTCACTTGGCTAGTATTGCTAGCCGTGCTGACACGCAAATGGTTGTGTCAAAAGAAGTTGATGGCGGTAGAACCTATACGCATCTTAAGGTTGTTTCAGGTGAAGATAGGGTTCACGAAATTGCTAGAATGCTAAGTGGTGATGAGTCCTCTGTTTCTTTGGAACACGCAAGGAAGATGTTGATTGATTGACTAAATAAGGATGTTTCTCTAAAATTTTTCACAATAGAGGGTTTCTGTAAAAACCCCATTAGGAGCTCGTATGGTTCTTGTAGACATTGACACCTTGTCAGAGGCTGAACTTAGAGAAATTGCCCAGCAATTAGATGTGGAAGATTGGGAAGATCTTTCACGTGATGATCTTATTGAAGCTATTGAAGATAATTATGATGATTTAGATGTTCCAGAAAGAATTACTGGGACTTCCTCTGGTGGGCACAGATATATCAAGATTTTTTCTAAGGGGGAACATGAGGGAGGTTTTGGCTTCCCAGGTGTTGAGGATTTGCCTACTTCCTACAATGAGACTAGTATTTATTTCTTGTTAAAAGATGCTAACTGGGCATACGCTTTTTGGAATATTTCTCCTAATACTTTGGAAGAAGTGGAGCAGAAAAACGCCAATTTGTTGGTTAGGATTGAGGTTTTTGGTAAGAATAAGGTTAAAGAGGGCTCTTTTGATATCGGGATTACAAAAGAGGATGATGACTGGAATGTGGAGCTTCCTTGGACGGGAAAAGAGTATAGGGCTGTTTTGGTGGCTCAGTACGGCGATGAGGAAGAGGTGCTGGCTCAGAGCTGTGCCATTGGCGTGCAAAAGAGTTGGTTGGAGAAGCATTTGGACGTCTTGGAGGATCCTGCGCGGTTTAATGTGCTGTTTTCTTCGTTGGTGACGAAAGAGGGGAGCGTGATTAAAAATAGGCAGGTGCGCGACCTTCTTGAACAAGTTTCGGATGTGGAGGCATGAGGATGAGAACTGATAGGATAAATTTTGTTTTTAATGCACATCTGCCGTTTGTGAGACATCCTGAATACCCTAAATTCCTTGAAGAAGATTGGCTTTTTGAGGCTATAAATGAATCGTACATACCTCTTTTGCGGATGATGATGCGTCTGAGAGAGGATCAAATTCATTTTAGGCTTACGTTCTCTATTTCGCCTACTTTGTGTGCTATGCTCTCTGATGAGCTTTTGCGTGAGCGCTTTGTGGCGTATATGAATGAGCATATTGAGTTGGGTCATAAGGAAATAGACAGGCTCGTTGATGAACCTGAATTTAAGCTCTTGGCTCAAACTTATGTTAATGAACTTGATGCTAACCTTCGTTTTTATGAAGATTATGAAAGAGATATCTTAAAGGCGTTTAATAATCTTTCAAATAGTGGCCATTTGGAGCTGATTACTACTACTGCAACGCATGCTTTCCTTCCTGTTTTCAAAGATTTCCCAGTTGCTTCTAATGTTCAGATTGAAACTGGTGTTATGAACCATCTTAGAACTTTTGATAAGATGACGGAGGGTTTTTGGCTTCCTGAATGTGGCTATTATCCTGGTCTTGAGTATTTACTTGCAAGGCAAAACATTAAATGGACTACTTTGGCTGCACAGGCGTTTGTTCTTTCTCAAGATGAGCCTAAACAGGGCAATTATGCTCCTGTCAAATGTCCTAATGGGCTTTATTGTTTTGCAAGAGATTACAACTTGACAAACTTGGTTTGGTCTTCTTCTGAGGGATATCCGTGTGATCCCGATTACAGAGAGTTTTATAGGGATATTGGTTACGATTTGCCTTTGGATTATATTGAGCCTTACATTCATGAGCCTAGCGTGAGAGTTTTCACCGGTTACAAGTATTGGGCTATCACGGGAAAGGGTGCCGATAAAGTTATTTACAATCCTAAAAAGGCTAGTGCTAAGGTTGCTTTGCACGCTAGTAACTTCCTTTATCATGTTAAGAGTTTGGGAGATTTGGTTGAAAATTCTCTTAAAAATGATCCTGTTTATACTGTTAGTTTTGATGCTGAGTTGTTTGGTCACTGGTGGTATGAAGGTGTTCAGTGGCTTGAACAGGTGATTCGTAAAGTTGATATTGAAGAGAATATGCGTTTGACAACTCCTAGCGAGATTGTAGCTTTGGATGAAGTTGTGGATACTTTGCGTCCTGCTTATTCTACTTGGGGTGAGGGTGGTTACTCACAGGTTTGGGTGGATAGTAGTTCTAATACAAAAGCTTATTGGCACGTTTTCAAGGCTTTGGAGCACATGACGGAACTTGCTGACCGTTTCCCAGGTCAAAAGTCTCTTAAGCAGAGGTTCCTAACTCAGGCTGCTAGAGAAACGCTTCTTGCTATGGCTAGTGACTGGCCGTTTATTATTCATAACCATACCAGTGAGGAGTATGCTAAAAAGCGCCTTATTGGACATCTTCAGAATGTTAACTTGGTTTACGATAATATGTGCAGAAATGCGGTGAATACTGAGTGGTTGGTCAATGCTGAAAAGAGGGACAATCTCTTTAGCTGGCTTGACTATAATATCTTTAGTTCAAAGCATTTGAATGAAGATAGTCCTATCTTTACTACTGATTATTCTAAATAATCTAGAGGTTTTGCAAAAACCTCTAATATCCTAGCTCTTCACCAACAATAATGACTATCATTCTACCCTCGGGCTGTTTGCCAGTGATTACTGCTGTGCTGCATAGTTTTGCTGTGCAGGAGCCAGCTGGCGGGAACATCATATTTTTGCCCTTCAAATCTTGAGAGATGCAGTGCCCATGCTTGGCGCAATAGGTGTCAAGTCCAAGTCTTATTGCATTTGCTGGAGCACAAGTTGTTTTCATTCTAATCATTGCATCTTCTAGGGTAGGGACTATTTTATTGTAGCCTGCAACGACAATTACTCGTTTTGGCCCAAAGAGGAAGGCACAAAGGCGGTTGCCTGTGCCATCTATGTTGTACAGGGCTCCTTCTTGGGTGATTGCGTTGGTTCCTGAGACAAAGGTCTGGGCCATAACACATTCTTGTTTGCGTTTATATGAATCTTCTGGGCTTAGACCTTGTTCATACCTGTCTATGAATTTGTATTGAGGGCTGCGAATTAAATCTAGGGCGCCAATTTGGTTGAGGGTTACAGACCCTCCAACGCCTATGGTTTCTCCAGGGACGAGTAGGGTCTTTAGAAGAGCCAAGGCTTCATTTCCAGTTGGAACATAGACTCCTTTTATTCCATTTTTGCATAGGTTTTCTATTGTTTTTGAAATTCTCATGTTTATGACTTTGTTTAAATTGGGTTCCATATTTACCTCGCTGTGAAAAAAAAGATTAAACTGAAAAGACTGCCTCTATTTTATCACTTTATTGTGTTGTGTGTAGCTATTTTTTCGCTATAATTGTTGAAGAAGACTTGTTGAAGAAGACTTGTTAGAAGTTAGAGCCTATGGGAGGGTGATTATGCCTTGCAATAATCCATTAGCACAGCGTGCTAGATTCAAAGATATGGTTGAGTATTCAAAGACACTGCCAACCCCACATGTAATTGTTGACTTGCAATTGATAAAATCCTACTACGAGCGGATGAAGAAGGCCTGTCCTTATGCCACTATCTATTTTGCTCTTAAAGCATGTCCACTTAATGAGATAGCAACCATACTGTATAACATGGGCTCCTGCTTTGACATTGCCAGTAGGTACGAACTTGACCAAGTCTTGGCTCTTGGCGTCTCTCCTTCAAGAGTTTTTTACGGCAATCCTATAAAAAAAGAGGAAGACATAGCTTATTTTTGGTCAAAGGGTGTGACAACTTTTGCCAGCGATTGCGAGAACGATGTCCTTAAAATCGCTCGCGTTGCTCCAGGGGCTCAGGTCTATTTTAGGATGCTTCTACCTGCAAGTAATAGCGCAGACTGGCCACTTTCTAGAAAGTTCGGTTGCCACAGTGACATGGTATTGCACCTGATAAAGCTTGCCCTGTCCTTGGATCTTAAGCCAGTTGGCCTTTCTTTCCACGTAGGGTCTCAGCAACGTGATGTCACCGTTTGGGATGCTGCTTTAGCTTTATGTGCCGATATCTTTGCAAAGTCTCCCTGCAAATTAAGTTTAATTGACATGGGTGGTGGTCTTCCAGCAAGATATGTTTATGAGACAATGAGTCTTGAAAACTATGGCCTAATTATCAATGGTTACATTGAAAAACACTTCCCTGATGCCAAAACGCGCCCTCGTTTTGTTATGGAACCAGGCCGTAGCTTAGTTGCTGATAGCGGTATTTTGGCCTCCACCGTTGTAGAAGTTGCCAGAAAAGGTGGGGATGAGAACTACAGGTGGGTGTTCCTTGACACAGGTAAGTTTAACGGGATGATTGAGACCATTGATGAGAGTATAAGGTACAGCAGTGTTTGCTCTTGCGATATGGATTGTACCCATCCCACAGAGCCAGTTGTACTTGCCGGTCCTACTTGTGACAGTATGGATATCATGTATGAAAAAGAGAAGTATCCGCTACCTGTGGATCTAAAGGCGGGGGATAGGATTTATTTCCTTGCAGCCGGTGCCTATACGGCAAGTTATGCAAGCGTATGTTTTAATGGCTTTCCACCAATTAAAACATACGTTTTGAGCTAAGGTTTAGTTGCTTCCTTGGTTCCTACCGCAGCAATTTTTGTACTTCTTACCACTTCCGCAAGGGCAGGGGTCATTTCTTCCTACCTTAGGAGTTGAGCGCACAATTTGAATAGAGCTTTGGGCGTGGGCGTTTTCTGCTGCCCGTGCTTGCAAGGCTTGGCGAGCTGCCATATTGCTAAATTGACTGCTTTCTCCATGTGTCTCATACATCTTGCGTGGTCTTGGAATTCTTGCGTTTGGATCTGCATTAAGGCGAATTTGTACTCTGACAATTGTTTTTGCAACGGTGGATTTTATTTGATCAATCATTGCATCAAAGATGTCAAAACCTTCAAGTTTATATTCCAACAATGGATTCTTTTGAGCATAGGATCTTAGAGCAACGGAGTCGCGTAAATCTTCAAGCTCTTCAAGGTGGTTTTGCCATCTGCTATCTATTTGTCTTAGATAGATTTGACGGATAAATTCACCAAATTGATCATTGCCTAGAATTGCAGCCTTTGCTTCTACATTTTTGCGAATAAGATCTTTAATTTTGTTTTCAAGAGCTTCTTTTGTCATGCTCTCGTCTTCTTCAGAAGGCTGATAGTCATAACCAATTTTGTCCATAAGTTCTTGGTGTAGGATTGCAACGTTGTTGGTATTTTTACTATGGCAATCCTCAACGGCTTCTGCAATAAACTCAAAGCAGGCGTTAAGAGCACGCTCTACCATGTTTTGGTCTACGAGAATTTCATCACGCTGGGAATAAATGAAGTTTCTTTGCTCGTTGAGAACATCATCATATTCCAAAAGGTGCTTTCTTATGTCAAAGTTGCGTTCTTCTACACGTTTTTGGGCACTTTCTATGACTTTACTTACCATGGCATGTTCAATAGGCTCACCAGTGTTCATGCCAAGTCTGCCAACCAAGGCCTTAATGTTATCCTTTGCAAATAGGCGTAAGATAGTATCGTCAAAACTGACGTAGAAACGTGAGACTCCAGGGTCTCCTTGACGTCCACTTCTTCCACGAAGCTGGTTATCAATTCGTCTGGATTCATGGCGCTCTGTACCAAGTATATATAAGCCACCTAAGGCTTTAACTTCATCATAGTTGGCTTGCCACTGGGCTTTAGTTTTAGCTTTTGCAGCCTTAAACTCATCTTCAGTAGCCTCTGTTCCACATAGTCTTCTTGCAAGAGCATCAGGGGAGCCACCAAGCTTGATATCTGTTCCACGGCCTGCCATGTTGGTGGCAACTGTGACAGCTCCCTTTGCACCAGCATTTTCAATGATGGTTGCTTCTCTTGCGTGGTTCTTTGCATTGAGTACTTCATGTGGAATGCCCATTTTGCGAAGTAGGGATGAAATCAATTCCGATTTCTCAATGGAGACTGTTCCTATGAGAATTGGCTGACCTGTTTCATGTACTCGCTTAATTTCTTCACAAATTGCTTTGTACTTAAAGGCTTCATTAAGATAAACTAAGTCATCTTTGTCCTGTCTTTGAACTGGAATGTGGGTTGGAATGACAACAACATCGAGATTATAGATGGATGCAAATTCCGTGGCCTCTGTGTCTGCAGTACCTGTCATACCAGAAATCTTGTCGTACATTCTAAAGAAGTTCTGGAAGGTAATAGTTGCAAGTGTCTTGTTCTTACCATAGACCTTGATATGTTCTTTTGCCTCAATGGCTTGATGTAGGCCATCACTATATCTACGTCCATAGAGAATACGACCTGTAAATTCATCTACTATCTGGATTTGATTATCTTGAATGACATAGTCTGTGTCCTTGTGATAGAGGTGTTTTGCCACCATAGCCTGGGTCACATAATGGATGTATTCGAAATTTTCATCGTCATAAAGCGAGCCCTGAATTATGCCTAGATTGTGCAACAACTCTTCCATATGGGCCATACCTTGCTTGGTAAAACTCACGCGGCGGCTTTTTTCATCTAGCATGTAATCGCCATCTGGCTCCAATTTTGCACCTTCTTCAAAGCGAGCAAAGGCCGATATCTCTGGATATTCTCCCGTCTCAGGATCCTTTTCACATTCCTTGAAGTAGGGGGTTATCTTTTCAGCATTGATGGCCTGTTGAGTATCGTCATCTGCTGGGCCTGAAATAATTAAAGGGGTTCTGGCCTCATCAATGAGAATTGAGTCAATCTCATCAATTATGCAATAGTGGTGCTTTGGCTGGATTTTGTCCTGATAACGAAGTTTCATGTTATCTCTTAGGTAGTCAAAGCCAAATTCGTTGTTTGTACCATAGGTGATATCGCAAAGATAGGCTTCTTTGCGCCGTGCATTGTCCATGTTGGAGACAATGACTCCAACTGTAAGGCCTAGGAAGTTGTAAATTGGACCCATCCATTGAGCATCACGCTGTGCAAGATAGTCGTTGACGGTGACAACATGGACTCCTTTTCCTTCTAGGGCATTTAGGTAGGCTGCTGGAACACTTGTGAGAGTCTTTCCTTCACCAGTTTTCATTTCAAGGATTTTTCCTTGATGAAGGACAATTGCACCCATGATTTGAACATCATAATGACGTTCTCCTAGGACTCTGCGAGAGGCTTCTCTTACCAGCGCAAAGGCTTCTGGAAGGATTTGATCAAGGGTTTCGCCGTTTTTGATTCTATCTTTGAACTTATTAGTTTGCTCAGGGAACTCTTCATCTTTCAGCGAGCGAGCCCATGAATCAAACGAATTAACTTTTTCTACTATTGGAGTTAGGGCTTTTATGTCCTTTTCCTTTTTTGTGCCGAATAACTTTGATAAAAATGACATAGGATAATTATAGCTAAAATAGTTCAAAACGGAAAGATTGGTTGTCAGATTGGCAATGTTTTCTTATACTACTATTATTGTAGAGGAAGTAAATGGGGTACTTAAAAACGGTAGATTACATTATCATTGTTCTTCTTTTTGTCGGTGGCATTTGGGGCGCGATTAAGGGCTTGATAGATGAGCTTACTTCTAAATTTGGCTATGTTTTTGGCTTTGTTGTTGCCTTTATGTTCACTTCTTCACTTGCAAAAGTTTTTGCTGAGAAATTTAGCTTTCCTTATTGGTTTTCTGCCTTCCTTGGTTATCTTATTATTTTCATGGTTGGCTATTCTATTATGAAAGGTTTTGGAACTGTTCTTAACAATATTTGTGAAGAGACTAACCTAGATGTACTTGATCATCTTTTGGGCTTTTTCTTGGGTGGTATTGAGGCGCTTTTATTGGTTGGTCTTGCCGAGTATCTTCTCAATTATCAGAATCTTTTTAATCTTCAAGATGTCTTTAAAGAGAGCTTCCTCTCAAGTAGATTAATCATGCCTTTTTCTACTTGGTTTGTTGAGCTTTTTAACTCTGTAGGAGGCCTTGTTTAATGTTTGAAGGCCTTGCAGTAACTCAGCCTGAAATTGCTCAACAACTGACGGATTTGGTGGAAAGCGATAATTTTCCTAGTGCATCCTTGTTTTTTGGGCCATCGTTTTCAGGAAGGATGTATGCTGCAATGCAGCTGGGCAAGGCTCTTGATGTCCCTAAAGAAAACACAATTATTATCTCTGATAGAAATCATGAATACAGAATCAAGACGGCTTTGGGGCTTTTGAAACGTGCAAAAAATAAGGCTGCTAAAGAATTTTTGAAGGAAAATATCGGGATTCTATTACAGCAGTATCATGGTGCGCTGATTGAAGACCAGAGTGCTGCGGGGAAGAAGCGTTTTGAGGATGCCGCGGCCGTTGTAGAGTTGCTGGATTTGGTGGGGCCGGCTGGAGAGACGCAAATTGACGCTTTGGTGGATAAGATTGCAAAGGCGGTGGGGCCTTTGATGGATGCAAATAAGACCAGTGTAATTTCTGTTGGGCAGGTGAGGGCTATCAGGGATTGGTGCGCTACTTCTGCCATGGATGGCCAGCACAAGTTGGTTATTATCGAGGGCTTGGAGAATGCGTTGAGCTCTGCCGTGAATGCACTGCTGAAGACGCTGGAGGAGCCGCCTAGAGATACGTATTTTGTGATTATATCGGCGAATCCGGGGAGATTGCTGGCTACTATTTTGAGTAGGGTGCGCAAGTTCAAGTTTGATGAGTTGACCGTGCTTAATACAATGTATATCTTCAATACGCTGTTTAT
>CAVKHB010000033.1:2344-9347 GCA_963656005.1 Coriobacteriaceae bacterium | reverse complement strand
GCCAGTAACTCCAGCACCGATAATAGCAAAATCAAATTTCTTTATTTTCATATTCTAAAATCCAACCAACCTTTTAATACTATCCCAAAGTAAAAAAAATGACTAGATTGAAAAAATGGATAAAAACGTTTTTACTCTTGAATAGAATTGAAATTACTCGGCCTAACAACAATAATCCACATATCTATTGGAAAGCTTTTTTCTTGTGTTCAATATCTGTAAACGTTATAATAAAAACAGTTTATGTCATTTAAAATTAAAAGCGAACGTTTAAGAAAGAATCTCAGACAACTAAAGAAGAAGAAAGTTGAAGGCGAAAAATACGTAAAGGACTTTTATATTGAAAACGATATTGCCTTTATAACGTGTAATGTAAAAAAGTTTAACGACATAATTGATCCCTTTTCCGCTTCTGAATATGAATGGACTAATAAAGATTTTCTTTATTTTGTTGAATCTAATGCACAATACATTCCAGTTGAATATCCAATTGTTCTAGAAATCAACGGTAAGACCTTTACTGAAAAAGAGAAAAATACAATTAGAGAAGCTATTCACGATTACTACGCATTAAAGATGGGAGATGCTCAACTTGCTATTGGCGCAAACAGGAGAAAGGCACTTACTCTTCTTATCACCGGCGTTGTAGCTTCCCTAGGTGTTCAACTCGTGAATAAAATCTCTCCAGGACTTCCTTTGAGAGAGGCCATTGTTATGCTTTTTTGGCTTTTCCTTTGGGAGGGCCTTGATTGTCTAATTCTGGACGGAAAGGATTTAAAAGAAAAGAAAACTGAAGCAGCGCAAATGGCAAATATAACTATCAATTTCAAAGATGAACCTGAAATAACAGAATTTTCCGAAGTCTTCTCAGAAGAAGACGATTGGTAGTTGCTTTTGCAATAACATCTTCACAAAAAGTCTCCAATTCTTATAATGAACTCGTAAAATAAATTTGGAGAAAACCATGAGTAACGAAAATGGGAAAATCGGGTTATTTACTTGTATTACAATAATTATTGGTAGCATGATAGGTAGTGCTATTTTTTCGCTTTCTGGATTAACCATGTACAAGGCAGGTCCTGGAGCAATTATTTCTTGGATTCTAGCCGCCGCTATTATGCTAATTTACGGCCTAATTTGTGCCGAACTTTCTACAAGATATCCAAAATCGGGTGGAGTTTTTGTATTTCCTTCAAAAGCTCTAGGAGATGGAGGAAAAAGTAGCGCCCTTTGGGGATGGATTTCAACTTGGGGCTACATTAATGCCAACATTGTTGCCGTTGCCTTTGCAGCAATCTACGTTGCAACCTACCTTGGTGCCGGATTTAATCTTCCAAGTGGTCTTCAAATTCCACTTGCCGTTATTGCTATTGTTTTCTGTTTAATACTCAATTGCATCAAATTCTCAGTTGCAGGTAAATTGAATAGCTGTTTAGTTGGAGGTCTTGTGGCAGCTCTTACAGTTTATGTAGTTACCTGTTTCTTTGGCGGTAATTGGGACTCTACTATGCTTACCCCATTCTTAACACAGGGCAGCAATGGAACCTTTGGATTTATGGGAGCAGTTCCTACGGCTATGGTTGGTTATGGCTCCATTGTTGCAATTGCCTTCATGGTATCGGAAGTCAAAAATCCTTCCAAAAACGTTCCAAAGGCAGTTCTCATTGCAATGTCCATTGTAGCTGCAATCTATGTTTTGATTATTCTTGCCACACTAGGGCTTGTTTCTGCTTCCTTCCTTGAGCAGAATCCAGGCATGAGATATATTCCACTTTACGCTGCTTGCTTTACAAAACTTGCAAGTTTCCCATGGCTTGCAAAGGTGGTTTCTATTGCCGCAATTCTTGCACTAATTACAACAATGCTTGTTGTTCTTGCCCTAACAGCTAGAGCCGTTCAGGCAGCAGCACAAGGAGGACTACTTCCAAAAGTATTTGCATCTTCCAACAAGTTTGGAGTCCCCGCCTTTGCGTCCTTTGTCATTGCCTTCCTTGCTGCAATAGTTTCCTGCTTTCCAGCTTTCACTGAACAGATTGTAGGCTTTGGTACTCTATTTGCAGCAGTAACCATAGTGATAAATATAATCTCCCTTTACGCAGCAAGAAGCAAAGAAAAGGCTCAAAATGTAAATGGGATTTTTAAGGCGCCAGGCGGAAATGTTTTACCTGCTGTTGCTCTAATTCTCATTGTTGCTTGTTATATACCAGATATTATAGCTGGTGGCTGGATTATTTGGGTTTACACAATTGCGTGGTATGTAATTGGACTCTTAGTGTTCAAGCTTTCCTATAAACCTAAAAGCCTTGTCTAAAGCTTCTTTAGCTTCAGTAAGTCTTACAAACATTGGATAGACATGCAAAAGATTGTGTGCCATATCCAATGTTACATCGACACCATCCTCTTTCATTTTTTTTTCAAGCTCTATTGAATCGTCTCTAAGAACTTCTGAATCTGAAGCAAAAATCAGTGTTGGTGGAAAGCCAGTAAAATCAGCATACAGAGGCGAAGCCAATGGGTTTTTTAGGACTTGTGGATCTGTAGTTTGGAAGTACTCACAAAGGGTTTCTAATCTATTGTTAGTAACAATACAATCCGTGTCTAAATTTTCCGTATAGCTTGGATAAACCTCAAGATATTGAACACTTGGAGAACACAAAACAATAGCCTTTGGTAGCTCTATACCCTTACTTTTTGCATATATAGCAGTAGTTAAAGCCATTGTTGCTCCTGCACTCTCACCCCAAAGAACAATATTAGAAGCCCCATAAAGTTTCAGAAGTTCCTTGTAAACGGTAAAGCAATCTTCAACTCCTGCTGGATATGGATGTTCGGGAGCTAAGGCATAGTTTGTAGTATAAACATCCCAATCTGTGTTTTGAGTCACATAAGCAGAAAACGAACCATCCATTTCTTTAGATCCTATAACAAAACCTCCACCATGGTACAAGAGAATAACCTTATCACGTCTATGTCCCATATAGGTATAAAGCTCTCCTTCAATACCACCCATTTTCATATCATGAATCTCAACCCCTTTTGGAAGTAAGGTTCTAGGGGTATAGCGCATTTGAGAATAATTAGGTCTGTTCTGTGGATTGTAAAGGTATTTATGTCTATCTAAATATCTAAATAGTTCTGCATGTGTCATATTGCTTTATATTATAACGCGCGCGCGTAAAAGCGGCTACATCCCAGTTCAAAACCGCCCAAATTCCGTAAAGCAGACAAAAAATGTTGCGCTTTGTTGCATTTTTTTAAAATTTTTCTGTACATCTGACGAATCAGGGTTTAGAATATCAGTTGTTAAAATAATCTTTCATCACATTCAAAGGAGAGTAATGTATGGAAAAGTTCTTTAAAATTAAGGAGAGAAAGTCAACTGTCAAGACAGAAATCATGGCTGGTATTACAACCTTCATGACAATGATTTATATCTTAGCAGTTAACCCAGGTATTCTCTCAGCTTGTGGCATGGAGTTCTCAAAGGTCTTCTCTGCTACAGCTATTTCATCTGCTATCGCTTGTCTCGTAATGGGCCTTGTAGCAAATCTTCCTTTCGCTCTTTCCGCAGGCATGGGAATCAACGCATTCTTCGCATACACAGTATGTATTGGAATGGGTTACAGCTGGAAATTTGCTTTGACAGCAGTCTTTGTTGAAGGTATCATCTTCATCCTTCTCACACTCTGCAACCTCAGAGAAGCAATCGTAAACTCAATTCCAGACAACCTCAAAAAGGCAATTGGTGCTGCAATTGGTTTGTTCATTGCTTTCATTGGTCTTCAGAATGCAGGTATTGTTGTTGTTGACACAAGTACAGTTTGTGCTCTCAACCCAGCATGGATTACAAGCCCAGCTTGTATTCTAACAATAATTGGTCTTTTCATTACTGGTGCTTTGGTTGCTAGAGGAACAAAGGGTGCTCTTCTTATTGGTATCATCGTAACAACAATCATTGGTATCCCAATGGGTGTTACAACATATGCAGGTGGAAGCTATCTCCCAACAGCTCCTTACTTCTTTGACTTTGAGTTTGGAACAATTTTCCAGAATGGCAAGACAATCTTTGACTTCATCATTGTCATGTTCACATTCCTCTTTGTTGATATGTTTGATACAGTTGGAACTCTCATTGGATGTGCAGGCAAGTCTGGAATCATGAATGCAGATGGAACAATTCCTAACTGTAAAGAAGCCCTTCTTGCTGATGCTATTGGTACAACAGCAGGTGCTATCTTTGGAACATCCACAATCACAACCTTCGTTGAAAGTGCTTCTGGTGTTGCAGAAGGCGGAAGAACAGGTCTTACAGCTGTCACAGTTGCAGTCCTCTTTCTCCTTTCACTCTTCTTGGAACCACTCTTTGGATCAATCCCAAGCGCAGCTACAGCTCCAGCACTCATCATTGTTGGTGTCATGATGATTACTCCTGTCAAGTCTATTGACTTTGAAGACTTCACAGAAGGCATTCCATCATTCATGTGTATCCTCATGATGGTTGTTACATACAGCATTTCAAACGGTATTATGTTTGGTGTTCTCTTCTATGTCATCCTCAAGCTCATCGCTGGAAAGGTAAAAGACATCAACGTTCCAACATGGATTTTGTTTGCTCTGTTCGTAGCAAAGATTGTTGTTAACACAATCTAATTGCTTAACTAGTAATTTCAGCCGCAGGCTCAGGCCTGCGGCCTTTTTTCAAGAGGGGCATACAAATGAAAAAGGAACAGCTTAAACATCTAATAGATGTAGCCGCAGGGAGAGAGGCGGCTGATCTCTGTATAAAAAATTGTAACATTATTGATGTATACAACCGCGATACCTTTCACGGTGACGTTTATATTGTAGACGGACTTTTTGCTGGTTTTGGAGGAAAAGGATTTCCCGCAGCAAAAGAAACTTTTGACGCTAATGGCCAGTATATGGCTCCGGGATTCATCAATGGACATGTTCATATTGAATCCTCGCACCTCTCGCCAGCAGAATTTGCAAAGCTTGTGGTGCCACATGGAACAACGACAGTAATAGCCGACCCACACGAAATTTGCAACGTGTGTGGACTTGCCGGCTTGGATTATATACTTGAAGCTTCAAAGGATCTTCCTTTGACAGTTTATTGTCAAATTCCTTCTTGCGTTCCGGCAACGCCATTTGAGAATGCAGGTGCAATACTCATGGCAAAAGAAATTGCAACAAGAATTGACAACCCACGCGTGCTTGGCTTGGGTGAACTTATGAATTATGTAGGCGTTGCAGCCGCAGACAGTGACATTCTTGACAAGATTATGGTTGCCAAGAATGCGAACAAGGTTATTGATGGGCACAGCCCCGTCATCACTGGATCATTACTTGATGCCTACAGTGCAAGTGGTGTTTGCAACGACCACGAATGCGCTACAGGGGCAGAACTTCGCGACAGAACTAGACGTGGCATGTATGTCTTAATTCGTCAGGGTTCTGCCTGCCATGATGAACGCAACCTACTTAAGGGCGTTGACAGCAAGAACGCTTCAATGTGCCTCTTCTGTACCGATGACCGCCAGCCAAAGAGCCTCGTAGAAGAAGGCGATATTGATAACAATATCCGCATTGCTATTGAAGAAGGCTTTGATGCTCCAACTGCTGTTTCAATTGCAACCATAAATGCTGCAAAATGTTACAGCCTTAAAGACCGTGGTGGAATTGCGCCTGGCCTTAGAGCAGACTTTGTTCTGGTAAACAACCTTGAAGACTTTAAGGTCACGGAAGTCTACTGCAAAGGACAACATGTTGCTTCAAATGGTGTTTATATTGGACCAGATATTCACGTTGAGCCAAAAGGCGTAAGTGGAAAGGTTAATGTTAAGAACTTCTCCAAAGAACGTCTTGCTCTTAAGCTAAATAACAACAAAGTTAAAACTATCAACATCATTCCAGGTTCTGTTGTTACTGAAATTGGAAGTGAGAAAGTAGACATTAAGGACGGCGTTTGGGTTCGCAATAATGAAGATGTTGTCAAAATTGCTGTTGTTGAAAGACACAAGGGCACTGGAAATATCGGGCTTGGCCTTATTAGAGGGTATGGCCTTAAGGGTGGAGCCGTTGCAACCAGTGTAGCGCATGACTCTCACAACATCATAGTTGCTGGCGATAATGACGCTGACATGGAGATTGCTGTCAAAAAACTAATTGAGCTTGGTGGTGGTATTGCTGTTGTTAAGAATGGCAAGGTGCTTGACTATATTCAGCAAGAAATTGCTGGCCTTATGACGGACAAGCCAGGTGAAGTGGTTGAGAAAAAGATCAGCTCCATGCAGGAACTTGCTCGTAAGAAGCTTGGCATCAACGATAATGTTGACCCGTTTATGACACTATGCTTCATGGCGCTTCCAGTAATACCAGAACTTAAGATTACAGACTTAGGTCTTTTTGACGTTACGAAGTTTACCTTGACAAAGATTGAGGAAGCTTAGAGGTTTTTCAATAACCTTATTAATTAAAAATACTTAATTAAAACTGGAATACCAACTTGCCCCGCCGGAGAAATCTAGCGGGGCTTTTTATTAGACTTCTAGAATTAAGAATTTAAGACCAAGAAGCTTTCTTATCAGATCAAGAAAATCGGGAAAATTATCGGGATAATTGTTTAGGCCAACAATGTGCTGGGGAGGAAGAGAACTTTCTTCGTCTTCTTCAATATCTAGAGTCCAGTGCGTATAACTGGAATCAGGATTGAGAAGTGAGGCGTCAGAGTAAGAAGAATCCCAGTTAAAGGTTTTCAATTCAATGAAATCTTTAAGCCAAAAAACGGCATCTTTAGAGTAAATTTGCCATTCTTGAGAAGTAGACACCCCGTCTACTCCCTCTGCTTGATAAACCTTGTAGATTAAATCGTAATCGGAAACTTTTGCTTCAAGGTGAAACTTTTGAAATTCATTAGTAAATGAAAAATCAAATCTTTTTAGCATTTTTGACCTCCCAAGAGGTTATGCAATAACCTTTTTCAATTAGCCTTTTCTCGAAT
>CAVKHB010000033.1:0-2334 GCA_963656005.1 Coriobacteriaceae bacterium | reverse complement strand
GGTTCATATCTAGGCCGGTGTAATACATGCTTTTTAGAACCATGTCATAACTAATATTTCTTGTTCCAGTAAGGAAGTATGCAAGGTTGGCGGAGTTGATTGCACGTAGTGCAGCAACTGCATTTCTTTCAATACAAGGAATTTGAACCAAACCACAGATTGGGTCACATGTAAGACCTAAATGGTGCTCAAGCGCAACTTCTGCGGCATACTCAATTTGTTTGAGGTCATAACCAAAGAGCTGACCTGCTGCGGCTGCCGCCATTGAACAGGCAATTCCAACCTCTGCTTGGCAACCACATTCAGCACCAGAGACGGAGGCATTTTGTTTGGCAAGTTCTCCAAAAAGACCTGCAACACCAAGAGCATGAAGAACATCAGTCTCAGTGAGATTTCGTTTTGCTTGAAGGTAGTAAAGTACAGCTGGAAGGACTCCGCAAGCCCCACAAGTTGGAGCAGTGACAATTGTACCGTTGTCTGCGTTCTGCTCGCTTACAGCATAGGCATAGGAACAAACCATTTGACATTCTACAAGTTCTGCGTGCTTGTTTGTCACAATGTGGTCGTACAAATACTTGGCTTTGCGTTGAACATGAAGACAGCCTGGGAGGACTCCATCTTTGGAAAGTCCTTCTTTTATTGCTGCTTTCATAACATCCCAAACCTGCGCAAGGTAATCCCAGATTTCTTTACCTTCGTTCATCTCTATGTAATCAACCAGATCAACATATCTAAATTCACAGAATTGTTTGATTTCTGCAAACGAATTTTCCATATAGGTATCTTCACCAAGCAAAGAGGCTTTGGGCCTTCCCTCTATGACAATATCGCCACCACCGATACTTTCAACACGAATTTTGTTAATTTCTTGTCCATCTTTGAGCGCAATCAAGTCCAAGGTATTTGGATGTTTGAGGTGCACGGACTCGTCCAAGTTAAGCTCAACCTCACATTCTATTGGAGCCAAGCATTCTTTAATGGCTCTGTCTGTGCCATGGCCCATGCCAGTTTTGGCCAAAGAGCCATATAAGATGACCTTGAAGCTTGTTGCATCAGGGTTTTCATTTTTGAAAAGTTCTGCGGCGCGGGCAGGTCCCATTGTATGTGAACTAGATGGGCCTTTCCCTATTTTGTAAATATCTCTAATAGATCTCATCTTGCAGACCTCCTCATTGCTTTACTTTCTACGCATCATTGCACGCATCATTGAACGCATCTTAGTATGTATTAGTTATTATATTAAGATAATTGATTGTTAGTTCACGGTCAATGATTGCTATATTTTTAGATAATTAATATATTAGTTGTCGCGTTTTTTCACGTTGAGGTATTGAATGTTACACCGTAAACTACTGTTAGGCAACAATAATCATCCTGTAGACACTGAAGATAAGGATCTTCTGCATGGCCCTCTTATTGGCAAGGTTTTTGCCTTTGTCCTTCCTTTGATGGTTACTAACCTACTTCAAACCTTCTATTCTGCAGCCGATATGATTGTTGTTGGCATGTCAAATGTTGAAGGTGCAATTGGTGCAATTAGCACAACCAGTGCAATGATTAACCTAATTCTCAATATTTTTGTAGGTTTTGCAGTAGGCTCAAGCGTTGTGGTTGCTAGATACATTGGCGCAGGGGACAAAGAAAAAACAAGTTTTGCAGTTCATACCGCTTTAATGACAGGTCTTGTGGCAGGACTTGCCTGTATGATTATTGGATTGTTTATAAGCCGTCCCATGCTTCAGTTACTGGGAGATGAAGGTCACATTCTAGATCTTGCAACACTTTATACCAAAGTTTACTTTTTAGGCGTTCCATTCCTAGCTTTGACAAACTTTCTCATCTCAATTTTCCGAGCAAAAGGCGATACAAAAACTCCTTTGTATGTGCTATCGGCCACAGGAATCTTGAACATTGGTTTGAACTTATTCTTTGTTCTTGCTTGTGACATGTCTGTTGACGGAGTTGCCATAGCAACCTCAATATCCAACTTTGCATCCGCTGTTATCCTTTTAATTATTCTAGGAAAGGATAAAGGTTGGTGCAAATTTGAGTTTAGAAAGCTTAGCTTCCATGGAAAAACCTTGAAAGATATTATTTACAACGGCCTTCCTGCAGGTCTTCAAGGAGCCCTTTTTTCCGTCTCTAACATGGTAATTCAAAGTAGCATCATTACGCTAAACAATAGCCTATGTCCGGGAGGATCTGCAATAATTGATGGCAATGGTGCCGGAGCAAGCCTTGAATCGTTCGCTTATACAGCAACAAACTCTGTTTGCCAAGCTGCAATTACCTTTACAAGCCAGCACTATGGAGCAAAGAAATTCAAGAGAATTG
>CAVKHB010000032.1:0-9371 GCA_963656005.1 Coriobacteriaceae bacterium | reverse complement strand
CGTACAACAGACCATAAACCTTATTCAAGAGGGAATTAGGCACAAGGGTTTCTCAATTATTGATGTTGCCTCCGTTTGTCCAACTTATTACGGCAGAAAGAATAAGAAAGGTAATGCCGTGGATATGCTTAAGTGGCAGAAGGATAATATGATTCCAGTAGAAAAGGCTGAAAAGATGAGCCCAGAAGAGCTTAAAGGTAAGTTGGTTGTGGGGCTTTTACATCAGACTCAGTATACAGAATTTACCTATGCTTACGATAAGCTGATTAAGCGACTTTATGAGGAGAAAGAAAACAATGAATAAAGGGCATGAAATAGAACAGGAACTTAGACTTGCTGGAAGTGGCGGTCAGGGAGTTATTTTGGCTTCCGTTATTATTGCTGAAGCGGCTCTTCTTTCTGGCATGAAAGTTGCACAAAGTCAGTCTTATGGTCCCGAGGCTAGAGGTGGTTCTTGTAAGGCCGAGGTTGTTATCTCTCCTCAGCCTATAGGATTTACAAAAGTTCAAAAGCCAACCTTCCTAATGGCTTTGACTCAAAAGGCTTTGGATGATTATAAAGATGACCTTGCACCGGGGTGTATTGTTCTCATAGATTCCAGTTTGGAGCAGCCGGAGGATTTAGACCCAAATTGCGTAATCAATGTCCCAATTCTTGAAACTGCGCAAAAAAAAGTGGGTAGACTGCAGACAGCGAACATTGTTGCTGTTGGTTGTATTTGCAAACTCTTGGGAATTGGTACTAAGAGAAGCGTTACTAAGGCGGTGTTAATGCACGTTCCAAAGGGAACGGAACTCTTAAACCAAAAGGCTTTGGAAGAGGGCTTTAGCCTAGTAGAAAAGACAGTGAAAAAGGAGGCCAAAAAGTGAAAATTCATGAATATCAGGCTAAGGAGCTTTTAGCCTCTTACGGCGTGGCTGTCCCGGGTGGAAAGCTCGCCACAACGGTTGAAGAAGTTGCCCAAGCTGCCAAGGAGTACGGTCCTTGCGTGCTTAAAGCTCAGGTGCATTCTGGGGCACGCGGTAAGGCTGGTGGAGTTAAGTTTGTTCATAATGTAGATGAGGCCAAAGAAGTTGCCTCAAAGATGTTTGGGATGAAACTTGTCACAAAACAGACGGGGCCTGAGGGCAAGATTGTAAAGAAGATTCTTGTTTCCGAGCCTGTTGAAATTAAGCGCGAGTTTTATCTCAGTATAACTACTAGTAGCGAGACGGCTGGGCTAGTAATTGTTGCTTCTGCAGACGGAGGTATGGAGATTGAAGAGACTGCAAAAACTCATCCTGAGCGCATCCTTCAAATCCCACTTTCAGTGATATCGGGATTTAGGACGTACGAGGGAATTCAGATTGCAAAGACGTTGGGGCTTTCTGGCGACCTCCAAAAAGAGCTCATCTCCATGTTGCGTGCGTTCTTCAAGCTCTACCTAGAAAAAGACTGCTCTCTCATAGAAATCAATCCTCTGGTGGAGACTGCTGAGGGGCATTTGCTTTGCCTGGACGCTAAGGTCAATTTTGACGATAACGCTCTCTTCAGACATCCCGATATTATTGAGCTTAGGGATATTGAGCAGGAAGACGCAAAGGAGTACAGGGCATCCTTGTATGACCTTAACTATGTTTCCCTTGATGGGGATATTGGTTGTTTGGTAAATGGAGCTGGGCTTGCAATGGCTACAATGGACATCATCAAGAATTTTGGTGGTAGTCCTGCCAACTTTTTGGATGTTGGTGGTAGCGCAACAACGGAGCGCGTTAAGGCGGCTTTTGAGATTCTTTTATCGGATCCAAATGTTAGGGTAATTTTCATCAATATTTTTGGTGGAATTATGAAGTGTGATATCATTGCTCAAGGCGTGGTTGAGGCTGCAAAAGAGATTGGAATAAAAATTCCTATTGTGGTCAGACTTGAAGGAACGAATGTCCAAAAGGGCGAGGAGATAATAAAAAATTCGCATTTACCCATCATTCAGGCTACCGATATGGCTGACGGCGCTAGAAAGGCAATTGAAGCTGCTAAGGCTGGGAGGAACTAGATGAGCATTTTTGTTGATAAGGATACAAGGGTTGTTGTTCAAGGAATTACTGGTAAACAGGGCATGTTCCATACCCAGCAAATGTTGGAATATGGTACCAATATCGTTGGAGGTGTTACCCCTGGTAAGGGCGGTCAAGAGGTTTGTGGAGTTCCTGTTTTTGACACTGTACGTGAAGCTGTTGAGAAAACTGGTGCAAATGCTTCTGTAATCTATGTGCCACCAAAGTTTGCCACAGATTCAATCTTAGAAGCAGTTGATGCTGGTATTGCAGTTGTGGTTTGCATTACTGAAGGTATTCCAATCATGGATATGGCCATGGTGAAGCATTATATTGGAGGAACTGGAACAAGACTTATTGGCCCTAATTGTCCGGGTATTATTACCCCAGGTCAGTGCAAGATTGGTATTATGCCAGGTTATATTCACAAATCAGGTCATGTTGGAATTATCTCTAGGTCGGGAACTTTGACTTATGAAGCTGTAAAGCAATTGACAAACAAGGGCATTGGTCAGTCTACCGTTGTAGGAATAGGTGGCGATCCAATTAGAGGAACGAGCTTTGTGGATGCTCTTATGGCTTTTGAGGCAGACCCCGATACCTATGCCGTTGTTATGAACGGTGAAATTGGTGGTACGGGCGAAGAAGAAGCTGCAAATTACATTGCAAATTGTATGACCAAGCCTGTTGTGGCCTTCATTGGTGGTCAAAGTGCCCCTGCTGGTAAGCGTATGGGTCATGCTGGTGCCATTATTTCTGGAGGAAAGGGTACTGCTGCTGGCAAGATTGCTGCTTTGCAAGAAGCGGGTGTTATTGTTGCAATGACACCAGATAAGATTGGAGATGCCCTAGTTGAGGCTATTGAAAAGAAAGGTCTAGACCTAGCTAAGTTTACAAACTAAAATCTTGTTATGAGGTTTTGTTATGAGACATGGTTTCATCAAGGTTGCGGCTGCAACCCCTTCAATCAAAGTTGCAGACTGCAGTTACAATGCTGAAAAGATTCTTTCTCTTGTTAGAGAGGCCCATACAGAGGGGGTTCACCTTTTGGTTTTCCCCGAGCTTTGCATTACTGGCTATACCTGTCAGGACTTGTTTTTTCAGCAGGCTTTAATTGAAAACGCTAAGGATTGTGCAATAAAGGTTGCTACCAATGTTCCCAAAAACATGGTCGTAGTTTTTGGTTGTCCTGTAGAATTTAGGGGGAAACTGCACAATTGTGCCATCGTTGCCTCTGCTGGCAAGGTTTTGGGCATTGTTCCAAAAATCAATATTCCTAACTATCAAGAGTTCTATGAACAGAGATGGTTCACCCCTGCTTTACCAAACGAAGAGCTCATTGAGTTTGGCGACGACGAGGTTTACATGGGTGGAAAACTAATCTTCACCTGCAACCAAGTTCCATACTTTAGACTGGCCTGTGAGGTCTGCGAGGACTTGTGGGTTCCTAATCCACCAAGCGTCAACCACGCTATCAATGGCGCTACAGTAATTGCAAACATGTCAGCCAGCGACGAGGTGGCGGGAAAGAGCGAATACCGATACAACTTGGTATCGGGCCAGAGCGCGCGTCTTATCTGTGGCTATGTCTATGCCGATGCCGGTGCGGGCGAAAGTACAACTGACTTGGTGTTTGTTGGAAATAACATGATTTGTGAGGATGGGCTTTGCCTTGCAAGTCACAACATGCAGCCGGATAAGTTGTTGATTACTGAGCTGGATTTGCAACGGCTTGAACATGAAAGACGTATTCGTAACACATTTGTTACTACCAATGACAAAGAGTATAGATATATTGGCTTTGACATTGAGATTGGCGAGACTCCTCTAACTAGGGAGATTGATAGCCATCCGTTTATTCCTTCAAATCCAACTGAGGCGGATAAGAGATATGATGAAATCTTGAACCTTCAAGCTCTGGCCTTGAAGCAAAGAATGCTTCATATTGGGTGTAAAACTGTTGTCTTGGGGGTTTCTGGAGGTCTTGATTCCACGTTGGCCCTTATTGCAATAGCTAGAAGCTTTGATATGCTGGGACTTGATAGGTCTAATATTATTTGCATTACCATGCCTTGTTTTGGAACTACTGCAAAGACAAAGAGTAATGCTGTCACTCTTGCTGAAAGATATGGATGCACTGTCAAGACAATTGATATTTCCAAGGCTGTGTTGCAGCATTTTGAGGATATTGGGCAGGATGTTAACAATTATGATGTGGCCTATGAAAATTCTCAGGCGCGAGAAAGAACGCAGGTTTTAATGGATTATGCCAACAAATGTGGCGCTATGGTGATTGGAACGGGTGATTTATCGGAGCTGGCGTTGGGTTGGGCTACCTACAATGGGGATCACATGTCCATGTATGGCATCAATGCCTCTGTTCCTAAGACCTTGGTGCGTAAGCTTGTAGAGTACACGGCAAGAAAGACTAGTGACCTTGTTTTGGCTCAAACGCTTAAGGCTATATTAGACACTCCAATTAGTCCTGAGCTTATTCCGGGTAAGCAGGACACGGAGGATTTTGTTGGTCCTTATGAACTTCACGATTTCTTCATCTATAACGTGCTTAGATGGGGCAGCTCTCCATCAAAAGTCTTTAGATTGGCAAAATATGCTTTTGACAACCGTTATAGTGAGGATGTAATATTAAAGTGGCTTAGGGTTTTTTATAGGCGCTTCTTCTCTCAGCAGTTTAAGCGCTCATGTTTGCCTGATGGCCCAAAAGTGGGTTCTGTAACTCTTTCTCCAAGAGGCGACTGGAGAATGCCAAGTGATGCTTGCGTGAAAACCTGGCAAGAAGAACTTGAGCAAAATTTGTGATTTAAATTGTAACTTTAACAGAGGTTTGTTGTTAAAGTTGTAGCCTGACTAAAGAAGGGCACAAAAAGAAAAATAGTTTTCAGGAGAAAAAGGAAATGAAAAAGGTTTTAACAATTCTTGTTCTTGCAGCTTTGATTCCAGCTTGCGTGTTCGCTGGTAATTTCTTTGGTTTTACAGTTGGTGCAACAGCTGCTTATCAGAAGGCTGCAGAGACTGCTGCTGATGTTAAGAACATTAAACTTGAAGATTTTAAGTTTGGTGCAGACGTAGATCTTAAGCTTTTCATCCTTGATGTTAACGCAAAAGGTTTTGTTGCAAAGAGTGCTACTGATGAGACAATGCTCAATGGTATTGTTTCTGCCAACCTTGCTGTGGATATCTTCTTTGTAAGAGTTAAAGCTGGTCTTGGATATCAGTATGAATACAATACAAAGACAAAGGATTTTGCATTTGGACGCAATGCAACTGCTTTTGATAAGTTTAAGAAAGCTTATTTTGACATCTACACAGGCGTAGACTTTAAGCTTGGCCCAGTTGTAGTTGGTGCTTATGCAACACTTCCTACCGGTGTTTCAATTGAAAATGGCAAGTGGGCAGAAATTTTCTCAACAATTCAGGAGAACTGGAAGCAGGCACAGATTGGTGTAAGCGTAGGTTTTGCACTTCTGTAAGCTGAAGAGGTCTGCAAAACCTCTGAAGAATGTTAGACATTAAAAGGCTGTTGCAAAAGTCAAAAGACTGAGCAACAGTCTTTTTATATTTTAGAAAAAATAAAAAAATGGTTTCTGTGTATATAATTGTTCTGAGGTGAGTTGGATGTTCAGGAGCAGAACTTTTATTGTTCTTATTCTTTTGATTACTGTTGTTTTATGCCCTTTATGCGCACAAGAAATCTTTTCAATTAGCGTTGGTGCCAATATAAGCTATTCACAGGATATAACAGCTTCTTCTGAGTCCTTTAAGTTTAACAAGGACAATCTTGCCGTTGGTCTTGAGCTTAGAACAAATATAAGCTATTTCCAACTGGATTCAGTTGGTGAATTATCTGTTATAGATTCAAAGACGTTACTGCTTTCTGGTATTCTTTCTGCTGGAGCTTCTGTTGAGATTGGTTCTATTGCTAAAGTTGGATTGACCTTTGGTCCAAGAATTGCCTACGTGTACAGCAAAAATTCACCAAATCCAGAGGAAGGGACTATTACAGTTTCAAATGGAAAGAATTTTATTGAGGCTCTTAGAGATGGTCTTGTTAATGTTAGGTTGATGGTAGATTTCTTTGCAGGTCCAGTAATTACTGTTGGTGCTGCTTATACTATTCCAACAAACTTCTCAATTGGTCAGGGAAATTGGAAGGAGCTTCTTCCAAACGCAGAATCTTTTAAGAATGGACAAATCTCTTTGTGCATTCAGATGAAAGTATTCTAAAGAGGTTTTTGCAAAAACTCTAAATTAAAGGAGATTGAGCTTATGTCAAAAGCGGGCAGAAAAATATCGGGATTCTTTACGGCAATGATTATTGCGGTACTTAGCTTCTTTATTGTTTTTTTCTTCTTTTCAGATGTATCGGAAAGGGTTTTTGGTGTAAGTTTTAAGAACTCTCCTGAGCTTACTCAAAAGGCTTCGGAAGCAGTTGATCAAGCAGTGGAGAAGGTCACTGATACTGTTACAGAGAAGGTAACGGAAAAAGTGACAGAGACGGTCAACAAGATTAAGTAGGAGTTTTTATGGGCTCTGGCGAACTATTTGATTCCCAAAACAAAAAGAAGGTCTTTATTGTAGATGGCTACGGCCAAATTTATAGATCCTATTTTGCTTTTATTACTAATCCTTTAAAGGATAAAAACGGCAACAACGTCTCTGCCATCTTTGGTTTTTTCAACATCATCATGATGCTGATTAGGCAGTACAATCCCGATTATTTAATTGTTGCTATGGACTCTAAGGGCAAGACGTTCCGCCATGAGCTGTACAGCCAATACAAGGCCAACAGGGACAAGACGCCTGAGGACTTGCACGCACAAATCCCCATAATTGAGCACTTTTTGGACGACATGAAAATTCCACACTATGCCCAGGTTGGCATGGAGGCCGATGACATTGTGGCCACAATTTGTAAGAATGCCCAACAGTGTGGCATTGACGCTGTAATGGTCACTGGTGATAAGGATTTATTGCAACTGGTGCGAGACGGGGTGTCTGCCTTAAGACCTCCTAAAAAGGGCGAGCACGAATATAAAATGTGCTCAGCTTCTCAGGTAAAAGAGCTCTTTGGAGTTGAACCAACGCAAATTGTCGACTATTTGACAATTCTGGGAGATTCGTCAGACAATGTCCCAGGAATTGATGGTATAGGTGAAAAAGGTGCTGTTAAGCTGCTTTCAGAGTATCGTTCTTTGGAAGAGGTCTATAAAAATATCGGGGTAATGACAAAAGGAATGCAGGCCAAGTTGGAGGCGGCTAAAGACCACTTGCAGCTGTCGCATGACCTGATTTTGTTGAAGGATGACCTTTTCAAGCTAAGTGAAAAAGACTTTGACCTGTACACAACAAAAGGTATTGATTGGGCGCGTGGGGCGGAGCTCTTTGGCCAAATTGGTGCGGACAAGTTGGCAAAAAGTGCGGCGAAGTTTGCCGGTGGAGAGATAGGCGAGCTTCCTAAGACAATGACGTCCACACAGGTAGTTGAAGAAGAAAACCCTGTTGAGCCAGCGCAGAAGGGAAAGTACAGGGCAATTACGGATATTGCTGACTTGGAAAGGACTTTGGGTGAGATTGCAGACCAAAGTGTTGTGGCTTTTGATTTTGAGACCACAAGTGCAGATGACATGGTGGCAATGCCGGTGGGATTTTCGTTTACAAATAAGGCTTGCGAGGCTTGTTATGTGCCCCTTGTGGCGTACGGAAAGCGCTATTTTGAAGATCAAGAGGTCAAGGCAATTTTGGCCAAACATTTGGTGCGCTTTAATGTCATTGGGCAAAATATTAAATATGACTTGAAGGTGTTGCGCCGTTGGGGCGTTGAGGCCGTGCATCCCTATGCCGATACCATGCTTATGGCGTGGTTGGTGGATTCGGCTTCCAACCGCTATAACTTGGATGATTTGGCCAAAAAGTACCTCAATTACACCACAATTAAGTATGAAGATGTGGTGGCTAAGGGTCAGCTTTTTAGCGATATAACTCTCGATACTGCCGTTAATTACGGCGCTGAAGATAGCGATATCACCTTGCGCCTTTATCAAATTCTCTTGCCTAAGTTGCAGAAATTGGGCCTAGATAAGATTCTCTTTGACCTTGAGATGCCTCTTGTGGAAGTTTTGTGCAACATGGAACTTCAAGGCATTTTACTTGAGCCCAGCAGGCTTGAAAACTTCAAGGGGGATTTGGAAAACGAGATTTTTGAGGTTCAAAAAGATATCTTTACGCTTTGCAACAAGGAATTTAATCTTAACTCTCCAAAACAATTACAAGAAATCTTATTTGTGGATAGAAAGCTTCCTACGGGCAAGAAGACGCATAGTGGCTTTTCCACAGATTCCGATGTCCTGGAAGAGCTTTCTGCTAATACAGACGACCCAGTTCCGCCTTTGATTTTGCGCTATAGGATGCTAAATAAACTTCTTAGTACGTATGTTTTGACCTTACCGTCTTTGATAAATTCCCAGACGGGTAGGATTCATACTTCTTTCTTTCAAACGGGAACGGCAACAGGAAGACTTTCTAGCAAGAATCCTAATTTGCAAAATATTCCAATTAGAACGGAAGAAGGTAGAAAAATTAGAGACGCCTTTGTGCCTAAGAAGGGCTCTGTGTTGATGTCGGCCGATTATTCTCAAATTGAGTTGGTGGTGCTGGCTCATCTTTCTGGCGATAAGAACCTAAAAGAGGCTTTTATTGCAGGTGAAGATGTTCATAAGGCTACTGCTGCAAAGATCTTTAGAATCTTCCCAGAGATGGTGACTTCTCAGCAAAGAAGGGTCGCAAAGACGATAAACTTTGGAATTATGTATGGAATGTCGGCTTTTAGGCTATCAAAGGACTTAAAAATCTCTAGGGCCGAGGCTAAAAATTTCATTGACGTTTACTTTGAAGAATACAGCGGAGTTAGGGATTTTATTGAGAAGGTAAAGACTCAAGCAAGAGAAGATGGCTATGTTCGTACTGCCATGGGTCATATTAGATATATCCCAGAGATTAGATCCTCTAACAAAACAGTTTTGGCCGGTGCTGAGAGAATTGCTGTAAACACAATTATTCAGGGTACCGCTGCCGAGATTATGAAACTTGCAATGATTGCTACTTCCAAGGCTATTGAAGAAAATGCTCTTGAATCTAGAATTCTTCTTCAGGTTCACGATGAAATGATTTTTGAGGTTCCCGTTGAGGAAGTTGAGAAGATGAGCTCTCTTGTGCGTTCCTGCATGGAGAAGGCTTATAAGCTTAGTATTCCTCTTAAGGTTGGTCTTGAGACTGGTTCTAGCTGGGGAGAGATGCACTAATGTTCATTGCGTTGGTTGG
>CAVKHB010000031.1:0-9455 GCA_963656005.1 Coriobacteriaceae bacterium | reverse complement strand
ATTCAGTTTGTTGCTGAAATCCCAAATCCGTATGTAGATAATCCAAATGAAAAACTTACCTTTATTGATGTTGTTTTGGGATTAATGAAGATTCCTAATGCAGATATTTACGTGACTGGTAGTAATTCAAAGATGTTATCTTCAGACATTCTGACACAGTTTAGGGACAGGGGAGATGAAATTAGGGTTAATCCTCTTTCCTTCTCAGAAGTATATGAGAACTATCAGAAGGATAAGCGTGGTGCATGGCGAGAATATTATACTTACGGCGGAATGCCCTTTGTATGGGAACTAGAGACTCATGAGGAGAGAAGCAAATACCTAGAAGACCTTTTTACTCGTACATACATAAAGGATGTCTTGGAACGTAACAACATAAAGAATAATGTAGAAATATTAGATATTCTTTTGAATGTTTTGGCTTCAAGCGTTGGTTCTTTGACTAATCCAGCAAGAATTTCTAACACTTTTCTAAGTGAGCGAAATATCAGTATTTGCCAAGATACTATAGACACCTACATAGGCTATCTTATGGATGCTTTTTTAGTTCAGAAGGCAGAGAGATATGACGTGAAGGGGCGTAAATACATCAAGACTCCAGTTAAGTATTACTACTGTGATGTTGGTCTAAGAAATGCACGTCTTGGTTTTAGACAACTTGAAGAATCGCACCTAATGGAAAATGTTCTTTATAACGATTTAATTCGTAAAGGGTTTGACGTGGATGTTGGTGTAGTTGAACAAAATATCAGAAGCCCAGAAGGAAAAAATGTCCGCAAACAATTAGAGGTGGACTTTGTGGTAAATAGAGGAGAAGAGCGATACTACATTCAGTCTGCACTTTCTATAGATGACCCAGAAAAAAGAAGACAGGAAATTGCCTCTTTAATTCGTATTCCTGATTCCTTCAAAAAGCTTGTAGTCGTGAGAGACTATATTCAACCTTGGTACGATGAAAATGGGATACAGTACGTTGGGATTGAAGACTTTCTCTTACAGGACAACTGGTTCCGCTGAACGGGAATATTTACTTCTTCAATTATTGCGTTTTCGGCGTTGTTGTAGTATGTAGTATAATATCTATTACTCTTACATAAGGAACGATGGTCATTATGAATGTTCATATCACCAAGAAAAACGCAACCGCGTTCTATGCAGTGATTCAAGCGCTGTATTTCTTCATGCTCGCCATGATTAATGTTTACGCCTCGGCGTACCTTCTCAACCGTGGTTTTACAAATGGGCAGATTGGTATTATGCTCGGCCTTGGTAACCTTGGCGCGGTGGGGATTCAATTGCTGTCTGCCTCGGTAATTACGCGCACGGGAATACGTATTGGCAAGATGCTGATTGGGACGGGCGTGGCTATTGCCGTTCTGGCTCTGGCAATGTTGCTATTACCGTTGCGAGGTGTTGCTTTCTGCGTGGTATACGTGCTCGTATTCATGCTCGCGCAGTCCATGATGGCATCGGTCAATTCGCTTTATCGTGGATATCATGAACAGGGGACGAAAATCAATTTCAGTGCAGCGCGTGGCTTTGGTTCGGCGGCGTATTCCATTGCGAGCCTCTGCGTGGGCGTGGCGGTTCAAAAATTCACGCCGGATATTCTGCCTGGGTTGTATGTTGTGCCCTGCCTGCTGCTGTGCGTAGTAGTTTTCATCTTTAACGCTCCAAACGTGACGGAACGACAGCCGTCGAGCGTGACGGCGCGCGAAAAGCGCATCTTCATGCGCGAATATCCGCAGTTTTATTTGTTCTTTTTCGGTGTGCTCTGTCTTTCAACCTCAAACGGATTTACAGAAACTTACCTGTTGCAAATCATCCAGCGCGTTGGAGGCAATAGCTCGAATCTTGGTGTAGCAATGTTCATCTCTGCAATGACGGAACTGCCTGCTATGCTTCTATACCGCCATTTTGCGGATAAGATAGGTAACCGAAGGCTTCTTGCTTTTGCGAGTTGGATGTGGGCAGCAAAGAATTTCTTGATAATGCTTGCACCAAACGTGTATCTCATATATGCGGCTGAATTGATACAATTCGTGGGTTACGCGATTTATGTGCCTGCAGGTGTGCGGTATATTGCACACACGTTGCCGGAAAGCGAGTTTCTCAAAGGGCAGGCTCTTGTGGGTAGCGCGTTTACAGCGGGTTACTTGGTAGCGGGATTTGTCGGTGGTCCAATGATAGATATAGTTGGACTGGGGCCAACTTTGTGCGGGGTGCAGATATTCTCCGTTGGAGGTGTAATTCTTTTCTTGTGCGCAATGAAAAAGAGCCTGCATATGTTCCCTTCCGAAGTTGGAAAAGGTGCACAACACGATACACCTGCGAAATAAGTGAGGCGGAGCGTTCTGTTAATAGCTTTATACTGCTTCGTAGAAGCGGATATCGGGCTAAGTGGAGGAGTAGAGCGAGAGGCCGGCTTGGAGAGTGTCGTGGATGTCATTGGATAGCCAACTGGGAGAGAGGACGGTGACGTGGGGAGTGCGAGCTAAAATCCAAGTTTTGCAGTTGTAGTAGGAGTGCGTGGTGGCGCTGAAGGTGATGGAGCCGTCTTCCATGTCTTCAATGGTGACGCTGTCTGGCCATTTTTTCTGCTTTATGTAGCGGGCTTCCCAGCTGTCAATGTGAAGCGTAACACAGAAAGAGTCCGAGTCGTAGACTATGCCAAACGGGTCGTTGAGGAGGGCTTTGACGTCTACTTGCTTGGTGGGCGCGGGGAGGTCTAGGGTTGTGAGCACTTTCTCAATGCGTTCAACGGCCAGCATTCTAAGCTGCTCCTTTTTGTTGAAGGCGTAGAGGTAATAATCGCCTTGGTCTACGAATAGGACTATAGGATAGATGGTGAAGGGATAGCTACTTTCTGCCCAAATGCTTTGATACTCAAAAGTTATCCAGCACTTCTTTGAGATTGCCTCCAATATGGCTGAGATGATTTTTGCAGCTTTTTTGTTATCTATTTTCTTTACAACTGAGGAGGAGCTGACTATTGAAAGAGGTTTGCGAAGGCCGTTTTCCATGAGGGCTCCACGCTCTGAGGCCATTAGCTTGAGCTTTGTGAAAAGATGGCGCGCTTGCACCTCCAAACCGGGTGTGTTGTTTGCGCTGTCCATTAAGTAGTTGAAGACTGCTTTATCGTCGTCCGTGAAATCCATAGACGGCAGACTGCGCATGAACGTGGAATCTGCGTGATATCGCACAATCTTGGGATTGTCTGGATCCTGATCTGTCCAAATTGGGAAACTCATGGCCTCAAGCTGATTGAGAATCAGATAGACGGCACGGGTAGTCTTGTTCAATGCCTCTGCTAATTCGTATACGTTTGCCCCTTGAGACCGATGTATAAGTCGAGTGGCTACAATGTATTCATCCAGATAATCTTTCATATGGAACAGTATAACATTTTTTCTAAATGATTGGTGGTGCAAGTTGTGAACTGTTATCATACGCTTGCGTTTGTATCTGCAAAGGCAAAGCTAAAGACTCTTAGCTGAGACTACCTTCTGAATGCAGGCGTTTCATAGTTAGGTAGTAGACTGGAATCACAATAATATCGGACCCAATCCAGGCTAGTGGAGAGGAGAATACTATTCCACGGTAGCCGAACCAGCGTGAAAGTAGAAGAGATGCGCAGACCCTTGCAGCTAGCTCGACGATGCAGGCTGCGAATGGAGCCCAGGAGATGCCCATGCTTTGGATGCTTGTGCGGTAGATGAGAATCAGGCCAAGTATTGGATAGAAGGGGAGCGTGACTTGGAAGAACATTCTGGCGTAGTCGTAGACATCGGGGGATGGAGAGGTGACGAAAAGGGGTACGATGTAGGGCTCTATTAGAAGCATTAAGCCTGCCATGGCCAAGTCTGTGGACAGTACAAGAATCAAGCTTGCCCTTGTGCCTTGCTTTATTCTTTCATAGAGGTGTGCGCCATAGTTTTGCGCCACGTAGCTTGCTATGGCCATTCCAAAGGCGTTGTTGACGAGAACGGACAATTGGTCGACCTTGGTGGCCGCGGTGTAGCCTGCAATGGCGCTCGTGCCTATGGCGTTCACGCTTGACTGCATCACAAGCTGGCCTATGCACATTACGGACATTTGAAAGCCCATGAGAAAGCCTAATTTGAAATGCTGGGCAAGTACTTTTTTATCTAATTTCCAAAGGGACTTCTCTATACGCATTTCCTTGAATCTGCGATGTGCGCTTATGGTGCATAAAATAGCCGATATCAGCTGAGATAACACTGTGGCGTATGCAGCTCCCGCCACGCCCCATTTGAATGGCACTATGAATACTATGTCTAGAACGATGTTCAAAAGCGACGATACCACAAGATAGACAAGCGGTGTTCTGCTGTCTCCTAAGGCTCTGAGCGTGTTAGAAATCATGTTGTACCAAATGGTTGCACCAGTTCCAGCAACAATTATTAGAAGGTACACATAGGCATCTTCCGATATCTCCAATGGTACTTTCATTAACTTTACAACAAGTCCTGTTGCCATGCACGCAGGGATGGTTATCACAATTGCGAATAGGATGGAAAGATATGTGCTTGCAACTATGCTTTTTTTGACGCCTTGCGTGTCCTTAAAACCAAAGAGTTGCGCAAGCAGGATGGAAAAGCCGTTGGTGAATCCCTGGATGAAGCACAAGATAAAGTACACAAAGACACCTGTTGAGCCAACGGCGGCAAGTGCATTCTCCCCAATGGCTTTACCAACCACTATGGAGTCTGCAAGTGTATAGAAAAGCTGAAAAAGATTCCCGCAAATCACGGGGATGGAAAACTTTGCAAGAACAGGCAACGGTTTGCCAACGGTCAAATCTCTCGTAGCCATAATCATACTCCAGCCGATAATACTGACAATCTGTCACTTTGTGCAAGTGCTTAAAGAGCTCTGTAATATTCTCTAAAGATAAACTTCTACTTTAATCCTTCCTGAGTTGGGTTTTACTTTTACAAGAGTTCCTTCTATTGGTCTTCCATCTACTAGGATAGTCTTTTCCTGCTGACTATTATGTGCACAACTGTCTGTTTGCATTGTTTTTTTAACTTCTATGTCCAACATAGTCCCTCTGAAACGTCTATGTACAATGTAGGTATCTATACAATCAGGAAGACATGGCTCTATCCGGAGTCCATCGTAATCAGGTTTTATTCCAAGAATTGCTTGGCTTATGGATATGAAGGTCCAAGCCGATGTTCCCGTGAGCCAGCTGTTCTTCGCTTCTCCAAATCTAGGTGAATCTATTCCGGCAATCATTTGCGAGTAGACATAAGGTTCTGTCCTGTGTATTTCAGAGATATCTTCTATGTATGCAGGGCTGATTTTTTTGTATAGTTCCCAAGCTTCGTTTCCATGTCCAAGAGTGGCTTCTGCGCAAGTAATCCAAGGGTTGTTATGACAGAATATGCCAGCATTTTCCTTTACCCCAGGTGGATAACTTGAGATTTCTCCAAGTTCTAGGTGGTAACGAACAAAAGGCGGGTCGTTGAGCTTTACTCCATATTTAGTTTCAAGTCTCTTATGGACACTCTTCATTGCTAAATTTGCTTGTCCAGTTTTCCTTCCAATACCTGCCATAACACACATACCTTGTGGCTCTATAAATATTTGTGCTTCTTCGTTTAGATGACTACCAACAGGTTTTGAGAATGCATCGTAGGCTCTTAGGAACCATTCTCCATCCCAGCCAAATGAAAGAACAACCTTTTCCATTTTTGCAATATATTCTTCACATTCTTTTGCTTCGTTTTCAAAGCCTAGTCTGCGACATAACTGGGCATAACATTTGCCATATTTTACAAACATTCCTCCAATGAAGATGCTCTCTGCAACAGGACCTTCGCTTGGCCCTGTTGTTTGAAAACTTTCTCCAGGTTGAGAAGAAAAACAGTTGAGATTAAGACAATCATTCCAATCTGCTCTACCAATTAATGGCAATCCATGAGGACCAAGATGTGTTACAGTAAAGTTAAAACTTCTTCTTAAGTGTTCCATTAGTGGTTGAGATTTGTTTTCATTGTTATTGAATGGGACTTTCTCCTCTAGGATTGAGAAATCGCCTGTTTCTCTAATGTAGGCATCGGTTCCAGCAATAAGCCATAAAGGATCATCATTGAAGCCACTTCCTACGGCAAGATTTCCACGTTTTGTTAGCGGTTGGTATTGATGGTATGCTGATCCGTCTTCAAACTGTGTAGCAGCTATGTCAAGAATTCGTTGCCTTGCTCTATTTGGAATCATATGTACAAAGCCTAGAAGATCTTGGCACGAGTCTCTAAAGCCCATTCCACGACCCATGCCACTTTCAAAATAGGATGCGCTACGGCTCATGTTAAATGTGACCATACACTGGTATTGATTCCATATATTTACCATTCTGTTAAGTTTTTTATCTTTGCTTTCTAGGTTAAAGTTTTCTAGTAGTTTATCCCAATAATGGCCCAATTCTTCAAACTTTGTTTGAATTTGAGCATTTGTAGCGTATGCGGCCATCATTTGTTTTGCTTTCTCTTTATTTATAACACCAAGGGATTCCCATTTTTCATCTTCTCTGTTTTCTATATACCCAAGACCAAATACTACAGAGAACTCTTCGTTTGGATTAAGTGAGATATTAATTTGATGTGCTCCACATGGTCTCCATCCATGGGCAATAGAATTGTGGCATGAACCTTCTAAAACTGCAGAAGGTTTACTTGCACTGCCATATGGTCCATTGAATATATCCATATCCGTGTCAAATCTTTCTGTATTTTGGTTGCACCAGAAGACTGCATAGTGGTTACGTCTTTCTCTATATTCTGTTTTGTGATAAATGGCAGAGCCTTCAATCTCAACTTCGCCAATGCTATAGTTTCGTTGAAAGTTGGTGCTATCGTCATTTGCATCCCAGAGGCAGAATTCCACAAAGCTGAAGAGTTGTATGTCTTTTTTTTCACTAGAAGTGTTTTTTAGTTGTACGTGATATAGTAGAACATTGTCATCAATGGGGACAAACATTGTTTGAGTTGCCTCTAATCCAGCTTTTGTCCCAGAGAATATGCTGTATCCCATACCATGACGACACTCGTAAAAGTCGAGTTTGGTTTGCATTGGTTGCCATGAGGGGTTCCAGATAGTGGAACCGTCCTTTATATACAGTCTAAAACCTTCTTGATCTAGAGGGTTGTTATTATAGCGGTAGCGCGTTAACCTCCGTAGTCTAGCATCTTTATAAAAGGAATATCCTCCTGCGGTATTTGATATGAGGGTAAAGAAATCCTGACTTCCTAGGTAATTTATCCAGGGAAGGGGAGTTGTGGGAGTTTCAATCACATATTCACGTTTAATATCATCATAATGTCCATATTTCATATAATTGCTCCAGTTTTTTCAGTCTCCATAGCCTGCCATGACATCACGAAGATAGAAGGCACTGTCTTTTGGAATTCTTTTTTGTGTTTTGTAGTCGCAATAAACTATACCAAATCTCATACTATAGCCAAAGGACCATTCATAGTTGTCTATGAAACTCCAGCAGAAATATCCTTTGAGAGGTATTCCTTCTTTTATTGCTTGTGCACATATTTCTAAGTGATCTGCAAGATAATGTATTCGTTGTGTGTCGTGCACGCGCAGAGACCCAAAGGAATCGGTCTCAAGAATGTCATCGCAGGCAGCTCCGTTTTCTGTTATGTAGAGGGGAACCGTGCCACCTGTGTATTTGTTAGTCCATGTGAGAAGTCTGAGAAGCCCATGTGGCGTGATTGGCCAGTGAATGCCGCTTGTATGTTCTTCCCATCGGGGTGCATGTTCTTCATTGAATTTTGCGCTATCTGACCACTGAATTGCAGCCTCGTTATAGTAATTGATTCCTAAAAAATCTATCTTTTGGGAGATTATGTCCATGTCTTTTGGCTCAATGGGAAATTTCCATCCAAGTTCTTGTGTAACATAAGAAGGATATTCTTTTTTGAAAAGCGGGCCCATGTAGAGTCCACTTCTGATGTCTGTGTGATGGGACGCTGCAATAGCATCTTTTGGATTATTGCTTGCAGGGCGTGGTGTTTCTAGGTTATGGGTTATTCCAATTGGGGCTTTTAGGCCTGTTTTCCGGTATTCTGCCACCATAAGACCGTGAGCTAAGTTCACGTGATGTACCGAATTAATGAATTGTTTTTCATCTTTAATTCCCGGTGCATGTTCCCCTACAAAATATCCAAGATATGTGATGCACATGGCTTCATTTATTGTTATCCACATGTCCACAAGGTCTCCCAACTCTCTATATAAAACCTTTGCAAGTTGGGCAAGTTTGTATGCTGTGCTTCTTTCATTCCAGCCACCTTGGGCTTGGATTTCGCTTGGAAGATCCCAATGATAGATTGTACAACAAGCTTTCATTCCGTATTTGTGTAGCTCCTCGCATAAGTTCTTGTAGTAGGCTATTCCTTTAGGATTTACGGTGATGCCGCCGTTTGGAAGAATTCTTGTCCACGAAACGGAGAATCTGTAGTATTCAAAGCCTAAGTTTGCCATTAGTTCTATATCTTCTTTGTATCTATGATATTGATCTGCAGCAACTTTTCCATCTTGTTGCATATACACTGCGCCTGGAACTTTTGCAAAGTCATCCCATATGCAGGGGGTTCTTCCGTCTTCAGTTCCTCCACCTTCTACTTGGTAGCTGGCTGTAGCTGTTCCAAAGACAAAGTCTTTTGGCAAAGTTGGTCTTATAAACATTGGATGTCTCCTTGAAGGTTTTTAGTTGTAAAAAAACATTGACTGCTCTAAAAACCAATGATAACCTAAGTTTGTTCACTGTGCAAACAAACTTTGAAAAATTTTTTTTATAAGGGGTCTTCAATGCCTGTAGATAATAATATGTTTCAAAAAAATGCCAATACTTCTTTGGTTGCAAGACTAATTTGGCAAAAGGAAAGTATTTCAAGGGCAGAGATTGCACGAGAGCTTGATCTCTATAGATCCACCGTAACAAATATAACATCAAATTTGATAGAAAGTGGGGTTATTAGAGAAGGGAGACTTTTTGAATCTACCCAACAAGGTGGAAGAAAAGCAGTAGAACTTTCAATTAATCCCAATTTTGGTTGTGTTTTTGGCTTTGATATTCAGCCGTCTCACTATAGGTCTGTAATACTTTCTGCAGATGGCAATGAGTTGTGGAGAACAACAGGTTCTTTTGGGACAATTCCCATAGAACAAATGGTTGAAAAAGCACTTGAAATAGCTTTTGAGGCTCATAAATCAATTAAAACACCTATTCTTTCTATTTGTTTTGCTGTTCCTGGAATAGTTGATAATACATATGGGACAATGATTAATTCTTATCCGTTTGCAGTATCTAACTTGAACATTCGCAAGATGGTTCAGGAAAAATATAGCTATCCCATATTTGTTGAGAATGATGCCAATGCTACAGCTTGGCTGGATATAGTCCGTAATAATGC
>CAVKHB010000030.1:0-9517 GCA_963656005.1 Coriobacteriaceae bacterium | reverse complement strand
GTCTAAAGAGCTCATCAGAAATTAGAGCATCAAGAACAGTAGCCTCATCAAAAGTTGTACCATAAGCTTCACTATATCTAGAAACCGCCTCGTCCAGCTGCTGCTGAGTAATAACAGCCTTTTTGATTAATTCAATTCTAACAATTGGAGTAGAAACAGAATCACTAAAGACAGGAGCAGCACAAAGAATAGCTGCAAGAAGGACTAAAACGGTTACAAATCCTTTTTTCATTATTAAAACTCCTTAATTACGCTCAACATGAAGTCTTTTACCAACAGCATAAGCCATGTCTGCGTTCTTTAAAACATCAGAAAGCTTAAGATACATCCCTTCACTTTCCATGACATACATAAGATTGTGAAGAACCTTACTCTTTCTTAAACAATTTGAACTTATATAACAACTGCATCTCTTTCCAGAAATAGAACCTGCCGATTTCAAAAAATCAGAGACGCAAGCAGGAACTTTCTTTGAAAAATAACCTTCAGCTTGAGAAATAACAACAATATAGTCATAGGAAGACACCCGCCTTCCCTGGTCAAGCTTCATATCTAAGATCTCAACAATATGCTCTCCAGATGAAGAAAGGCCCTTGGACATACTCTCTGCCAAAGCCTTCAATTTTGCATTATCAGCGGGCTTCCCGCCATAAAGGATGCATATTCTCATAAGACCCCTTTTTATGAAAATTGGCCGCCTTCAGTAATTTATCAAGCGGCCTCATTTTCAAAGTAAACTAATTAGTTTTCTGTAGATTCAGTTGTAGCAGTTGCTGCAGCCTTCTGAGTACTAAGAATAGAATCATTGGAAGATTTGTTAAGAACAGCAACAAGGATTGCAAGAACAACAAAAGCAGCCAACAAATAAGCAGTAAGCCTATTGACGACCTTGTTAGATCTGCCACCAAAAGCTGTGTCACTGTTACCACCAAAAATTCCACCTAGTCCAGTATTATCTTCACTCTGAATTGCAACAAGGAAGATCAAAAGAAGACTAACAATAACGAAAAGTACAAGAAGAATAATACTTAAAACTGCCATATACTACCTACTCCGTTTCAACTTAAGCTCAGTCAACGCAATTGATGATAGGGAGGAACTGCTCAAGAGTCAGTGAAGCCCCACCAACAAGTGCTCCATCAATATGCTCACAAGCCATAAGCTCACGAACATTAGATGGTTTTACTGAACCACCATACTGTATTATCTGTTTTTCTGCAACTGCCTTTCCAAACTTCTTCTCAATTAAACTTCTAATAAAAGCATGTGCAGCATTAGCATCTTCAGGGGTTGCAGTCTTACCAGTACCAATGGCCCAAACAGGCTCATAAGCAATGGTAACGTGCTTCATCTGCTCTTCAGTAACACCTTCAAGACCAACATTAATCTGAGCAGAAAGAACCTCTTCCAACTTGCCAGCTTCTCTTTCTGCAAGAGTCTCACCAACACAAAGATCAACATCCATACCATTGGCAAGAGCAAATAAGACTTTCTTATTGATGAACTTATTTGTCTCACCGTAGTACTGTCTTCTTTCGCTGTGTCCAAGGATGACAGAATTAACACCAATATCCTTCAACATTGCGCAGGAAACTTCACCAGTATAAGCACCCTTTTCATGATCATTAACATTCTGTGCAGAAACAATGATGTTACTACCCTTAACTGCTTCAACAACACCAGGAAGGCAAACAAAAGTTGGTGCAATCATCACCTTAACTTTTGCATTCTTCGTAGCAGCAGCAAGTTCTTTAGCATACTTAGCAGCTTCGCTTGGAACCATATTCATCTTCCAGTTACCAGCAATATATAAATTTCTCATTATAATCTCCAATTACTTTTCTAGTGCCTTAATTCCAGGAAGTTCTTTTCCTTCAAGGAATTCCAAAGAAGCACCACCACCAGTAGAAACGTGGCTAATCTTATCAGCAAGACCAAACTTGTTCACTGCAGCAACCGAATCTCCACCGCCAACAACCGTTGTAGCAGAAGAAGCAGCAAGAGCCTTAGCAACAGCCTCGGTTCCCTTAGCAAAGGCAGCAAACTCAAACACGCCCATAGGACCGTTCCATACAACAGACTTAGCATCCTTCAACGCATCAACAATGATAGCAGTTGTTTTTTGGCCAATGTCCATTCCCATCAAGTCATCTGGGATATCCACACCATCCACCAAAACAGGCTGAGCATCTTCAGCAAAACTTGCAGCACACACATGGTCGCAAGGCAGAATCACCCGCACACCCTTCTTGGCAGCCGCCTCAAGAAAACTCTTAGCCGTCTCAAGGAAATCGTCTTCCACCAAAGACTTACCAATCTTGTGCCCCTGAACTTTCAGGAAGGTGTAGGCCATTCCACCACCAATTACAATGGTATCACAGGTCTTAACCAAGGACTCCAAGACCGATATCTTTGAGGAAACCTTTGATCCACCAATAATAGCAACAAAAGGCTTTTCTGGGTTCTCAAGAAGAGGAGCCATGAACTTAACTTCCTTTTCAATTAAGAAACCAGCATAGGCAGGCAGATAATGAGCAACACCTTCTGTAGAAGCATGAGCTCTGTGAGCAGTACCAAAGGCATCATTTACATAAATGTCGCCATAAGAAGCCAATGTCTTTGCAAACTCAGGATTATTAGCCTCTTCGTCTGGATAGAATCTGCAGTTCTCAAGAAGAAGAACTTCACCAGCCTTAAGAGCCTTAACTTCCTTCTCTACTTCTGGACCAATTACATCTGGAGCAACCTTAACAGGTCTACCAAGAAGTTCTTCAAACTTCTTTCCAACTGGAGCCATTGAGAAATCAGGATTCTTTTTTCCCTTTGGTCTACCAAAGTGGCTCATAACAACCAAGGAAGTTCCTGGCTGCTGAAGAATATAGTTGATAGTAGGAAGAGCAGCAAGAATTCTTGTTGCATCTGTGACCTTACCATCCTTAACAGGAACGTTAAAGTCTACTCTAATAAGTACTCTTTTGTTAGCGAGATTTGCATCTCTAATTGTATTCAGAACCATATATGCTCCGTTATCTGCTTTTATGCATAAAAGAAATTCGCAGGTATTTGTATCTCAGGCAAGAAAGCAAGCGCGGGATAGTGCTAATCTGCACAGCCCAAGCGCAGCAACGCAGCCTGTGATGCAAAGACCAAGAATTCAGGCCCACCCAAGGGGCAGGCCTGAAGTAATAAATATTAACCGTTGACCTTCTTCATATGAGCAATGAGGTCAAGAACCTTGTTGGAATAACCAATTTCGTTATCATACCAAGAAACAACCTTGACGAAGGTATCGGTAAGTGCAATACCAGCCTTTGCATCAAAGATAGAAGTTCTTGTATCACCAAGGAAGTCAGAAGAAACAACTGCATCTTCTGTGTAGCCAAGAATACCCTTGAGCTCGCCTTCAGAAGCCTTCTTCATAGCAGCACAAATCTCTGCATAGGTAGCTGGCTTTGCAAGATTGACTGTAAGGTCAACAACAGAAACATCAAGAGTAGGAACTCTCATTGACATACCAGTGAGCTTACCATTGAGGGAAGGAATAACCTTACCAACAGCCTTTGCAGCACCAGTAGAAGAAGGAATGATGTTACCAGAAGCAGCACGTCCACCTCTCCAGTCCTTCAAAGAAGGGCCATCAACTGTCTTCTGTGTAGCAGTTGTTGAGTGAACAGTTGTCATAAGACCATCTGTAATACCAAAGTTATCATTAAGAACCTTAGCAATAGGAGCAAGGCAGTTTGTTGTGCAAGAAGCGTTAGAAACAAACTGAGTACCCTTTACATAGGTATTCTCGTTAACACCGCAAACGAACATTGGAGTGTCATCCTTTGAAGGAGCTGACATAACAACGTACTTAGCACCAGCATTGATATGAGCCTGAGCCTTTTCTTTTGTAAGGAAGAGACCAGTTGACTCAACAACATATTCAGCACCAACTTCATCCCACTTAAGTTCGTTAGGATCCTTGCAAGCTGTTACACGAATCTTCTTGCCATTGACGATAAGAAGTGACTTCTCCATGTCGCACTCAATAGTGCCGTCAAACTGGCCATGCATTGTGTCATACTGGAGCATATAGCCCAAGTAGTCTACTGGACAAAGGTCGTTAATTCCAACGATCTCAATGTCGTTTCTGTTCATTGCGGCGCGGAATACAAAGCGTCCAATTCTACCAAAACCGTTAATACCAACTTTTATCATATGAAAATCCTCCATATAGATTTGACATGACAAATATACTGAAAATGCCGTTTAACAGTCAATAAAATACAAAAAAATGTGCATACCCATTATGAAAAATGAATATAACGCACAATATTATTCATCTGAGCCTATTTGAGTATTCCACAAAGAATTAAAGTCTAAATTAAAGCCCCTCAAAAGGCTTAGCATAAAGGCGCTAGAAGCCTTATGAATATCTCTAGGAACCATTTGACCGTCAGCAACAAATAATAATGGCAAATCCTTACTATGACAAAGCGATAAAATATTACCAATTGTGGATGTTTCATCAGCCTTTGTGACAATAACAGAGCAAATTCCAAAGCCTCTAAATTGCTCATAAACCTTATCCAAATCCACTTTTTTCATGGAGGCACTAACAGTCAAGTAACACTTCAAATTCTTCTTATCTGGAACATTGAGCATAGTACGAAGCTTAACGTTAAGCTCATTATCTCTGGGACTTCTACCAATGGTATCAACCAACACCAATTCAGAATCTTGAGTATTTTCCAAAGCCTGATAAAATCCAGCCTCATCATCTGCCCTATAAACTGGAATATTTAAAGCCTGACCAAAGCTTTCAATTTGTTCATAAGCACCTACTCTGAACGAATCCATTGTAATAATGCTTACTTTTTTTCTAATTTCCACTGGGGGAACCGTACCATAAATGGCAGCAATTTTAGCAATAGTAGTGGTCTTTCCCACCCCAGTAGGCCCCAACAACACAAAGATTCTTGGTGGATGCAATTGGCTATTGTGGTCAATATCAACAGAGCCAACAATTCTATCCACCACAAGAAGTTCAAACTCCTCTTGAGTTGGCACTGCAGGGAACGCAAGCTCTAATTGCGCGCGCAAATCAGCCATAATCCACTTGATATAGTCACTAGAAAAGTCATTTTCATACAACAAGTTAGCTGCATGAGTAAGAAGCGCTTCAAGAGCGTCCCTACTCTTCTTTTCTCGCTCATCTTCAAACTTTTCCACCGCAGGCTCAACTTTCTCTGAAGTCTCCACCTCCCCAGCAATCTCAGGCTCTGCCTCAGAGACCTCTGCTTTCTTGCTCTCTTCAGATGGCTTCACCTCTGGCTCAACATCCTTTTGCACCTTGCCATCTGCTTGCTCACCTACTTCGCTATCCCGATATTTTCCAGAAACCGGATCTGGAGTCTTGGCTTCCTGTTCAAATCTCTTAATATCTGCTTCATCTTCAGCTGTAATCTTTTTCTCAACTGAAGCTTTTTCAGAAGCGGAGATTTTCTCCTGCATTTGCTTTTGTGCATTAGAATTATCTTCAGCTAAAAAACAGGTGAGCTCACAGTGTCTCTTCTTGCCAAAACCTAAAAAGCCCTTAACAACAACATCTTTTCTACTATGAACTCTAAGTTTTTCTCCATATTGATCCCTAGCCTTGCGAACCGCTTCTTCATAGGTTGGAGCAATAATTGTAATGTAATTCATCTATTTCACCTATAAAAACGAATATGGATCCAAGGAAATGCCATCTTGCTCAATCTTAAAAAAGATTGTAGGACTCAAAAGATTGGTAGTTCCATTTGCAAAGTAACCAAGGACATCGCCCTTAGAAACCCTGTCAGTGGTGTTCACGCAAACCTCGGAAAGATAATTATAGAAGGTAGTGTAGCCACTGGAATGAAGTATTTTTACAAATCCAGACCCGTTATCATTAAAGCCTTTATCAATAACTGTGCCAGCTTCAGACGCACAAACAGCAGTGCCCTCTGCAGCCTGCATAAGAATACCATCTAGTTGAATAGCATTTGTACCAATAGGATTTGGAACCTTTTGATTGTAAAGACCAACCGTCACCGCATCAGAAGCAGGCAAAACAAAAGTAGGCTCTTCTTGCACGCTAAGCGTACCAGACTCCTGCACGGACTCAAGAGGAATAAACAGCTTTTGCCCCGGCTCCACCTCATCACTCTTAAGACCATTTACGTCACTTAGAGCCTTCCAGCCCAAACTCAAATTAAGCTGCTGCACAATAGAAGACAACGTATCCCCTTCTTTGACGGTATACATAGTGCCATCCCTATCCGGAATTGACAACGTAGAGCCAATCCAAAGCGATGTGGTATTGCGAATTTGGTTAACAGAAATAATAGTCTCGCGAGAAAGGCCAAACTTCTGTGCAATAGAATCCAGCGAATCCCCCTCCTGAATTGTGTAATCCGTATACTTGACAATATCACGCGAGAACGAAGACTGCTGGCTCACACTAAGATTCTGCGCAATCACAGGCTTCTTCAACTCCACACCCTGATTCACCACATTGGAGTTATCTTCACTGCTCTCTACACTATAGTCCCCTGCCGTTAAATAATCCGTAGTCCCTTGAACCTTAGAAATAGCATCATCAATATCCAAAGAAACATTAGCGGACTCACTTTCAGTTGAATCTAGGGTCTCGCTTTGAGTTTGACTTTGAGTGACAACCTCTTTTGGCTCCTCTGCCTTAACAGAAACCTCAGAGCTTTCAACCTTACTTGTCACGGGAGTCTTAACAGGGGTGTTATAACTGGAATTTAAATCACTCGTCTTAACCACGCTAATCCAAATTAGCAAGGCCACCGTACACATGAGCAAACCGCTAATGACGGAAATTAGCACCACATGGGAGGAACTTTTTCTCGAGACTTTTCTTTCAGTCATGTCGTCATAGCTATTTCTGCTCGTAATGTCACCTCTGTACAATCAATCAATCTAATTATAATATCAAAGGCATGGGTTCTTCAACGAATAAAGGAAACATTTCCGGTTTGCTTTTTACTTTAACTTGGATTTGTTTATTGATAATAGTCATAATTGTGGCACGCCTCATGATAACCAATAATTCCATGGCAGGAAAATATGACAACCCAGTAGTTGCCACAACTGTAATTGGTGGAACAATTTATGATAGAAATAAACGTGTTCTAGCAATGGATGTTCCCCAATATGAGGTCTATATTGACCCAACCTATTCAGATTTAGACCTCATGTCTGAAGTTTTAAGTTTGCATCTTAACATGAGCCCAGACGAAATTACAAAAAAAATCTCAAGCAGTTCAGATAGTCTAGTTTTAATAAAACAGAACATAACAGAAGAAACTCTAGAAGGTCTCAAGGACGATATTTCTCAAAATACCTTAGACTCTTTTGTTTATATTAAAAAGAGTTACAAACGAACCTATCCAGCACAATTTCACGCTTCACAACTGATTAACAACGTAGAAATCCTTTATGCACAACAACTTTTTCCTCAGGCAGAATACAACACCAATACCACCTATGGAAAAGATTTTGTTTTGACAATAGATTTAGATGTTCAATATATTTTGGATCTTGCAGTACAAAATATTTATGAACTTCAAAGTCCAGATTACGTCATAGCTCAAATAGTTGATTTATCAAATAATGAAGTCCTGGCCACTTCCTACTATCCCTTTTTTGACTTAAACAGCACTACTAACACAAGTTTTAAGACAACGTTGGTTGGAAGTTTCTACTATGAAGGAACCTACATAGAGCAGACAAAGATAATCAAGAGCGTATTAAACCACAATACAAATGAAAACGTTGCAATTGAGTTTGATGAAAGCTCTCTTTATCAAAGCCAAGAAGAACAAGCCAAAGATGGTAAACTTAGCGTAACAATAGCCGTAATTGGCAATGAGACCCCAAAATATCTAGTATATCTTGGCTCTTACGCCCCTAAATACTATGGCAACTCCACCGTTCTTGATAGTGCAGTACAGGCAATAAAGGATGGCCTTAGTTCTCAGAACAAGCTTTAAGAATTGCTTCTTGATGAATTAACATAGGCTCAGAAGGGTCATTGGTGCTGTGATTTTCACCAGAAAGATGTAAAACTCCATGTATTAATAACCTTCTAAGCTCTTCTTGCTCGTCCACCCCAAAGGTTTTAGCATTAGAAGCAAGAACTTCTGGGCAAATAATCATATCCCCTAGGACTCTAGCCTCGTCAGGACTAACAAAAAAAGGAGTTTGCTCTGAATCTTCGTCTTCTGCTGCAAAGCTAAGAATATCCGTGCTATCATCAATTTCTCTATAATCCTTGTTTAGTTGGTGAATATGATCTTCTGTTGCAAAAGTTACAGAAAACTCAACGTTGGACAAACCTAATTTGCAGAGTACTTTATCTAAGAAGTCTAAAACAAATTCTTCTGGTGCAAGAGATTGGTAAGAATCATTGTCATAATAAACATCAATAATGTTTGCCATAGGAGCCTCAATCGTCATCGTCATCTGGATATTCAATTCTTGAGTGATATCTAGCAACAAGAGTCTTAACAAAAGAGTCGGCAAGCGTCTTAATATCGTTCATTGTAAGGCCACTTTTATCCAACTGGCCGCGACCAATTTTGCCCAAGAATATGCTATCAATAAGTTTTGCGAACTTTCCAGCATTTGGGGTTACGGTACGAGAAGCCGCCTCAATGCTATCGGCTAACATAACTATGGCACATTCTGGGAAATCTGGGATATCTGCGTTGTACGAGTAATCAGATGGCTTGACCTCTTCCCCTCTCTTGTCCTGAGAAGCTGCCTGAGCCTCAAGAGCTTCGTGATAGAAGAATTGAATGATGTCGTTACCGTGGTGGTTGGCCACAATCTTGACCACTTCCAGAGGAAGACCAGCTTCAAGAGCCTTGTCTGAACCTACCTTTACGTGGCTCTTAATCACTGCAACAGAAAGACTTGGACTAATATCGTCATGCTTGTTGACGCCACTTTGGTTCTCAACAAAGTACTCTGGATGCTCAATTTTACCAATATCGTGGTAAAGACCTCCAACACGAGCAAGTAAAGCATTAGCTCCAATGGCCCTAGCTCCAGCGTCTGCCAAGTCTGCAACTGCACGGCTATGGCTGTACGTGCCAGGTGCTGCCTGTGAAAGACGATCCAAAAGTGGGCTGCTACCGTAGGCTAGTTCGTAAAGTCTAAAGATTGTTGGCAGGTTGAAAATCTTCTCAACTAGTGGCATGAAGGCAGCTACCAGAATATACGCTATGGAAACATTAAAAAGAACACCAATTAACGTAACAAAGATTGTTGATACAGGAAGGCCTTCAATAAGCATGAACAAAATACATACAGCAGAACAAATTATACAGGAGAAGAACCACTGATAAACCATGTCTATTCTCTTATTACAGAACCTAATAAGAAGAACACAGGCACAACCACAAATTAAGCAATAGAAGAACGTCATTATAGTAGACGTTGGAAGGGTTGAGGCTATCAAGCCAAGAACAAATACAGC
>CAVKHB010000029.1:6627-9608 GCA_963656005.1 Coriobacteriaceae bacterium | reverse complement strand
TTCTTTAATTGAGAATATCCAAAGAGAAGACTTGAATCCTGTTGAAGAAGCAAAAGCTTTCTCGTATCTCCTTACACAATCAGGAATTAGCCAAGAAGAGCTTGCAAAAAAAATAGGAAAAGGTCGCTCTACAATTACAAATAGTATTAGACTTTTGAATCTTTCTCAGAAGATGTTAGATTCACTTGAAAATGGAGAATTCTCTTCTGGCCATGCTCGTGCTTTACTTAGTGTTGAGAATCCTGCAGATAGAGATATTCTTTACTCAAAAATTATCAATGAAAATCTTTCTGTTAGACAGGCTGAAGAATTTGCTGCTAATTTGAATAAGGGTTTAAGAGCCGTTGTAAGGACAACAGAGGGCAAGGCTCCACAAATATCTTCAAAAACTCCTGAAATTCTCCAATTGGAAGAAAAATTTCTTTCTGCAACAGGCTGTAGAGTTGAAATTAAAGGAAAATATAAAAATGGGGTAATGAAGAAGGGAAAAATTGTTATTCCTTTTGCTTCTGAAGAGGAATTGGAAAGGATTTATCAAATAATTTCCCCAGGTGGAGACCTCTACGACTAATACGTAATTACTTATAATGCAAGGAGTTAACATGAATTATAAAGATAAAGATGGTCTTTATGCTGTAATAGATACAGAAAAAGGACAGATTGTAGTTTCTCTTGAGTATAAGAAGGTTCCAATGACAGTTGCTAACTTTGTTGGCCTTGTTGAAGGTGAGCTTAATTTTGATAACCCAGGGGAAAATTTTTATGAAGGATTAATGTTTCATAGAGTGATTGATAATTTTATGATACAGGGAGGCTGCCCAAAAGGCGACGGTACCGGCGGCCCAGGATATTCTTTCCCAGATGAGTTTGATCCATCTTTAAGACATGATGGTCCAGGGGTTATGAGTATGGCAAATGCAGGGCCAGGGACCAATGGAAGTCAATTCTTTATTACCCATGTAAAAACTCCTTGGTTGAACGATAAACATTCTGTCTTTGGCAAGGTTGTAAAGGGACAAGAAGTTGTTGATTCTATAGAACAGGGAGATAGGATTAATGACATTAAGATTGAACGTATTGGAGAAGATGCACAGAAATTTAAAGTAACTAAGGAGATTTTTGCTCAGCTTGTTCAGGAGGCTTCCAAGAAAGCAATGGAAAGGAGGAAGAACGAGATTGAGAGAGTTGAAAAGGAGATAGCTAATCGCTGGCCTAAGGCAATAAAAACTCCGAGTGGCCTTCAATATGTTGTTCTCAAAGAAGGGGACGGAAAAGCTCACCCAAAATACGGCCAAAATGTTACAGTTCACTACACGGGAACGCTTCTTGATGGAAGAATGTTTGATTCTTCCGTACATAGAGGAGAGCCTGCAACCTTTGCAATAGGGCAGGTTATAGATGGTTGGAATGAAGCGCTTCAGACAATGAGTAAAGGAGAAAAGAGAACTCTGATTATTCCACCAGAACTTGGTTATGGAGTACATGGCTATCCAGGAATTATTCCACCAAATTCTTATTTAATCTTTGACGTTGAATTGTTGGATTTTTGAGAAAAAGCACAAAATTTTCGTTAAAAGAGAGTAAACTAAGAAGTAAGGTCTCCTTACTAATAAGCTGACTATAGTAAGAAAACCACAATCTTTGTAGTTTTTAAGCAAACCTGCAACAAAAGTGCTAGTTTTCCTTGTTTTGAAAGAGCATTTTGGTTGCGGGTTTTTCTTTTTGTTTATATCTTTGAATTGGAGTATTTACAGCTTTGTAAATATTTTCTCTTACAATAAGGAGTCCTAACATGAAAGAAGGTGCAACACAGTTTATTTGTTCTCAATGTGGTTATACTAGCTCAAAATGGTTAGGGCGTTGCCCAGACTGTAATGCATGGAATTCTTTTACAGAAGAGAAAATAGAAAAACAAAAGAAAATTAGTAAGGAGTCCTCACAAACTAACTCCGTTCCATTATCAGAGGTCCCTTATGAAAGTGAATTCAGATTTAGTAGTGGAATTGAAGAATTAGACAGAGTTTTGGGTGGAGGTATTGTTCGATCAAGTTCAGTTCTTGTTGGAGGAGAGCCAGGAATTGGAAAATCTACCTTAATGCTTCAAGTTGTTGCAGGATGTGCAGACATGCGAAAAGTCCTATATGTTTCCGGAGAAGAAAGTGCAAGCCAAGTAAGGCAGAGAGCAGAAAGACTTGGACTTGATTTGTCCAAGATAAATATTCTTTGTGAAACAAAACTTGAAAAAATTTCTCATGTTTTGGAAAAAGAAAAACCTCAGATTGCCGTTATAGATTCTCTTCAAACCTTATATTCAGAAGAGCTGTCTTCTTTAGCAGGCTCTGTGACTCAAATAAGAACCTGTTGTATGGAGTTAACTGGGCTTTGTAAGAAAAATGGAACAGCCGTTTTCTTTATTGGACACGTAACAAAGGAAGGAACCCTTGCCGGTCCAAAAATCATTGAACACATGGTGGACACCGTTGTCTATTTTGAGCAAGCCTCTATGGGCGTAAGACTAGTAAGAGCCGCGAAAAATCGTTTTGGTTCGGTAGATGAGATTGGTATTTTCAATATGACAGCGGAGGGGCTAGAGGGTGTAAAGGATCCTTCAAGTTTCTTTATCTCAGAAAGACAAGAAAGCGAACTTCCACCAGGAATTGCCTATACTGCCATTACGGAAGGCTCTAGAACGTTTATAGTTGAAGTACAAGCCCTCGTTGTTGATGCAAAAAGTGGGTACAGTCGCGTTTATTCAGACAAGATAGATACTTCAAGGGTAACTCGAATTGCTGCAATTCTAGAACGCCATGGAGCTGTTAAATTAGGAGATAAGGATATCTACGTTAACGTAGCAGGAGGGGTTAGGGTAAATGAGGTCTCTGTTGAATTGGCCTTAGCTGTAGCTCTATGGTCTGCTTGCTGTGGAAAGAATCTTCCATCAAAGATGGTTTGTTTTGGGGAACTTAGCCTTGCGGGAGAAG
>CAVKHB010000029.1:0-6617 GCA_963656005.1 Coriobacteriaceae bacterium | reverse complement strand
AGAAGTGAGACCTGTTAACTATGGAGATCGTAGGTTAAAAGCGGCTTATGAGATGGGTTTTGACAAGGCCATAGTTCCATATTCTATGAACTTTGACGAGAAACGTCTTCTGCTGAAGCGTTGTAAGAAAATCAAAGACGCCCTTGTTTTTAAGAATTAAAAGAGAATTTCGTACAACCTTCTGTATTAAACCGCAAAGTGTCGATTATAATCGACAAAAACGATTACTTTTTGTCGAACACAATCGACAAAACAAAAAACTTAATGTAGAATTGTCTTATGAACAAGAACCTATTGAAGACTGTTATTTTTGACCAACATGAAGTTATTAAAGAAACTCTTATCGTGGAAAGAGAATATGAGTTTGATCTCAATCTAAATTATGTACTTGTTGGTCTTCGTAGAGCTGGAAAATCTACCCTGCTTTATAAAATTGTCAAAGACCTAATTTCTAAAGGGACAAAATGGGAGCAAATTATTTACATTAATTTTGAAGATGATAGGCTTGAAGGTTTTACAAAAGAAGACTTTGATAATCTTCTTATTGTTCAGTCAGAACTCTCAGATAAGAAGGGCTGGTTCTTCTTTGATGAAATTCAAAATATAGATGGCTGGGAGCGCTTTGCTCGTCGTATGGCCGACTCAAAAGAACATGTATTTATCACAGGTAGCAATTCTCAAATGCTTTCCAAAGAAATAGAGGCTCGGCTTGGTGGTCGATATATGACAAAATACATCATGCCATATAATTTTAGAGAATTTCTTAAAGCAAATTCCTTTGAATTCAAAAAGTTTCTTGCAACAAAAGAACAAGGCAAAATCAAACGACAGTTTGAACAGTATTTACAACAAGGAGGGCTTCCTGAAACTGTTTATATAAAAGATAAACGAGAATATCTTTCCAATGTTTATAAGAAGGTTCTTCTTGGAGATATTGCTTATAGAAATAACATAAGGAATCTAAATGGGTTGAAATTCCTTATAAAAAAACTTGCAGAGAGTGTCAAAGATGAATTGTCTTACAACAAACTTAGCAACATACTTAAAAGTTTAGGACTTCCTATTAGTAAAGACTCCATCATTGACTATATTTCATACACAGAAGATGCCTGTCTTTTGTTTCCAATATACAACTTTTCTGCTAAATTCGTGGAGAGAGAGACAAGCCCAAAGTACTATTTTGAAGATAATGGAATTCTTAACCTTTTCTTGGTTGACGCAGATTCTCGCCTACTTGAAAACCTAGTAGCTATAACGCTTTGGACCTATTACAAAGAACAGGTTTTTTACCTAAAGGGAACAACTTTTGATATTGACTTTTATGTCCCAGTGGAGGGTCTTGTTGTTCAAGTTGCTTACTCGATAAAAGAAATCTCAAGTAATAGGGAAACAGAAAGTATTGTAAAAGCGTCAAAACAAATTTCAGGAATTAAAAAAGCGATAATAGTAACCTACGATGAAGAGGCAGAAATAAAAGAGGAAAACCTTCTTATTGAGGTAATTCCTCTGTGGAAATTATTACTTGATGAAACTTTTACAAAAACTCTCAACCAAAAACCTTTAACATAATGGGGAAGAGAATAAAGGTTCCCACTATGCTTCCAATGCTTGTTCCAAAGAAAACAGTGAAGGCATGAAGAACGCGATTCTTAAACCACCCCTTAAAGGTTGATATGTCATCAGAGATGGTTTCAAAGTCTTTTACTTTAGGCTTTCTCAGGCGTGCTTCTGCAATGCCGGTAATAATTCCAACGCCAATTGCTGGGTTGAGTACCGCTATTGGTGCTGCTATGGCGGAAACAAGCCAGTTTAAGGGGTGTGCTAAAGACAGAATTGCGAACAAAACAGTTGTAAGGGAGTTTGTGCAAGCCCAAATGACAAAGTATCTAAGACCTTGATCAAAGCCTTGCATAAAGCCTGCAATAACAACAATGGCAATGATTGCAATGGGGACTGCCCAACCTGCAAATTTGCCTGCCTTAGAAGGCTTTGGAACTTCAGAAATACTGCTGAGATCTTTGGAAAGCTCTCCTTTTTCAAGCTTTTCAATTGTTTTAACTATGCCGTTAGCGTGTCCAGCTCCTATAACAGCTACCTTTTTGTGTCCAGGGGATTCCATGATTTTTGTGGCTAAATAGCGGTCTCTTTCATCAATAAGAGCTTCTTTTGCCCCTGGAAGTTCCTTGGCTAGCTCATTCATCATCTCCTGAAGGGTATCGGACTTCTTTAATTCCTCTAACTCCTCGGGTTTAAATTCCTCTTTGTCAAAGGCGCTGGAGAGGAGGGTGGCGATGAGTTTTGCCTTATTCCAAATATTGCTTTTGCGCCAGGCTCTTTTGAGGGTTGTTTGGATTTCTCGGTCGCAAAGAGAGAAAGGGATTCCTTTTTCCTCTGCAATCTTTCCTGCGCTTAAGATTTCTTCTCCGGGTGCAGACCCTGTTTGCGTTCCCATCTTTTTTTGGAAGGAGGCTAGTGCGGTGTTGGCAAGAACTAAAAAAGCTTTGCCTTCTTTGAAGATTTTGACTAAATCCATGTTGGCATAGCTGCTTTCTTTGGTCTTGCTGTCGTATCGGCCCTTGTCTAATTCAAGACAAATATGGTCTGGGGTTTCTTCTTCTATGACCTGCCTTACTTCGTCAACACTGTTTTGGGAAACATGGGCGGTTCCAACGAGGATGATTTCATCTCCATTGTCCAAAAAGATTTTATTTATGGTATCGCTAACTTTTTCTACGTTCATAGGATTCAATATACAACAAAAAAGGGAAGGCTTCCACTTACCTTGCTTCAATTTCCTTAATATTGAATTCGTTCCCTTGGAGAAGGAAGGTTTTTTCGCTTCCACAGAAGGGACAAAGCTTTCCATATTGAACCGTGCTGTACTTTTGTCCACAATTTTCGCAATAAGAAATGGCTGGAATAGTTTCTACAATGAGTTTTGCTTCTTTCATGTGGGTAGATTTTTTCAAAACTGCCCATTTCCAAACATCATGAAGATATTCTTCTATGACAGAAGAAACCTCTCCCAATTGAAGAGTTACAGAGTTGACCTCTGTGAGGGAGTTCTCTTCACAGAGGTCTTCTACCATTTTAATTACATGAAAAACAACACCAAGTTCGTGCACGGCTTGTTCTAAACCTTACTTTTAAACCTTATTTCTTTCCAAAAAACTTAATTTTGATTGCCTGTTTTAGTCCATTTGGAAGAATGTATTTGAGTTTGTCTTCGCTCTTGACCATTTTGCTAGCTTTTGGCAGGTCTCTTTCAAGGTGAATAGCATCAAACATACACTTGGTTGTACAAATTCCACATCCTAGACACCTGTTTGCGTCTACTATTGTTGCGCCACAACTAAGGCATCTTGCCGTCTCTTTCTTGACCTGATCTTCTGTGAAAACAAGCTTATTATCCTTAAAGGAAAGGCGTTTAATGGCTTGGTTGTATCCAGGTTTTTGACGTCCAGTGTTGTCGTAAGTTGGTAGAGTGATGTCTTCTTTATCCAAAGCCTTGTAGTAGTTTGGATTTCGTCCAATTGTTAAAGAAGAGTGAGGTTGTACAAATCTATGAATAGATACGGCGGCTTCCTTTCCTTGAGCAATTGCATCAATAGCAAACTTAGGGCCTGTAAAGACATCTCCACCAACGAAGATATCGGCAACTTTAGTCTGGTAGGTGACAGTATCTGCCTTTGGATAGTTTCCCCTGTTAAGTTCAACATCTTCGCCGTTTAACAGGCCTGCCCAGTTTATGGTTTGACCTACAGCTAAAAGAACATTTGAGCAAGCGATAGTCTTTGTCTCGTTCTCATCATACGTAGGATTGAAGCGTTTGTTTTCATCAAAAACAGAGGTACAACGTTTTAGAACAATACCAGAAACTCGGCCGTTTTCTGTGAGAATTTCTTTTGGTCCCCAGCCTCCTTCAATAAGGATTCCTTCTTCTTCAGCCGTTTGAATTTCTTCATCGGTTGCCGGCATAATATCCCTAGTTTCAAGGGAGAACTGATAAACCTTCGCATTGCTAGAGCATCTTAAAGCCGTTCGCGAGACGTCAATTGCAACGTTGCCACCTCCAATGACTACCGTGTCTCCAGTAAGCTTATATCCAGCCCCGCTATTTGTAACGTCGCTATCTGCAACATCACTTATAACGCTATCAGTAACTTCTTTTAAGAACTCTACCCCTGTGAGAACGCCAACAGCATCCTCCCCCGGAACGTTAACCTTACGACCACCTTGGCAGCCAATTGCAATATAGAAGGCCTTATAGCCTTGTTCTCTAAGCTCGTCAATTGTGATGTCTTTTCCAACCTCAACGCCCGTTTTTATTTCAACGCCCATCTCTTTCATAATGTCTATTTCTGCATCTAAAACGTTCTTTTCAAGAACAAAAGAGGGGATTCCGTACATGAGCATTCCGCCCGCCTTTTTGTTCTTTTCAAAGATTGTTGGCTTATAACCTTTTTCTGCAAGATAGAAGGCGCAAGAAAGGCCAGCTGGACCTCCTCCAATGATAGCAATCTTTTGATTAAAGAACTCGTCATTCAACGAAGGAATTACCTTTTTTGGAATGAACCTAGTATCGCTATTCAAGTCTCGCATTGCAATAAATTTCTTAACTTCATCAATTGCAATAGCTTTATCAATTGTGCCACGGGTACAGGCCTCTTCACATCTCTTGTTGCAAATATGTCCACAGACTGCTGGAAAAGGGTTGTTCTTTTTTATTAACTCCAAAGCTTCTGTATACTTTCCCTGAGAAGCCAGCTTTAAATATCCCTGAACCGACACATGTGCCGGACATGCTGTCTTGCAAGGAGCTGTTCCACTTTCCTGGGAGTTTATTCTGTTTTTATTTCTATAATCTTCCTCCCACATCTCTGGTCCCCACTTTTTCTCCGACGGAAGAGGGGTTTTTGGATACTCAACCTTACTTCCATCCTTCTTGCAGAGTTTTTGACCTAGCTTTACGGCGCCAGCTGGGCAGAACTCAACACATCGTCCGCAAGCCACACACTTGTCCGTCTCCACGTGCGCAATATATGCAGACCTAGACATATTTGGGGTGTTAAAGAGCTGGGAGGTACGAAGTGCATAGCACACATTCACATTACAGTTACAAATTGCAAAAATCTTGTCTTCTCCATCGATATTTGTAATCTGATGTACAAACCCGTTATCTTCTGCCTTTTGCAAAATCTTCAATGCTTCTTCTTTTGTGACATACCTTCCGCCCTTGTTGGTTTCAACCACGTAGTCAGCCATATCTCCCACGGCAAGGCACCACCCCTCTGGGTCATCGGCGCAGCCTTCATCATACGTCAACCTGGATTTGCGACACGAGCACGGGGATGCCGCATACTTGCCCTCGTATTTGCTCAGCCAGTGAGATATATGCTCCACGGACACGCTTTTATTTTCCATCCCGATAGCCTTTTCAACCGGTATGACGTGCATACCAATACCTGCACCACCAAGTGGAACCATTGGCGTAATTTTTTCAAGAGGGAGGCGGCTCATTCTCTCAAAGAAACGTCCCATTTCAGGATGATCCTCAAGAACCTTAGCATTCATATTGCTGAACTCGGCGCTACCAGGAACAAACATTGGGAGAACATATTGTTTTTCTCTTTTCTCATTTTCCCAGTTGTACTCAATAAGGCCGTTATAAGCCATTTCATCCAACTGTTTCTGAAGCCAAGCCTCGTCATTGCATTTTGTTAGCTTCTTAATTTGTTCAAAGGTTCTTGGCTTTCTTTTTCCCATTTTAATGGCAATTTCTGCCTGTTCATCCGTGCAAAGAGGAGCAAGACCCCAATATTCAGGACTTTCTTTTGTTATTTGTTCTTTTCCAAGAACAACTGCCACACGGTCTGTGATAAGTTTGCCAAGCCTTACAATTGGCTCTCTTATAGGATCATCGTTTTTTACAGTTTCAGGGACGAATCCAGCTAAAGGGTCTGCCATATATTTCTCCTCAAAAATTTTTAATCTGTTCTCTTATCCAATTTGCCCAAGGTTCAAAACCTTCTCCTGTTTTTGCTGAAACAAAGAAGACCTCAGCCTTAGGGTTGAGTCTTAAAATTCTTTCTTTAACTTTCTCAAGAGAAAAATCATCGAACACAGACAGTGTATCACATTTATTTATTAAGACAACGTCACTTATTTGAAACATTAATGGATATTTTAGAGGTTTATCGTCTCCTTCAGGCACAGAAAGAAGCATTGCATTTTTTATGCTTCCGGTATCAAATTCAGCAGGACAAACGAGGTTTCCAACATTTTCCAAAACGACAAAATCCAAATCCTTAGTACCGAATTCCCTAAGCCCTTGACGCGTCATATCTGCATCAAGGTGGCACATTCCTCCTGTATGGATTTGAATTACCCTAACTCCAGTCTGCTCAATAGCTTGCGCATCAACAACAGAATCAATATCGGCCTCCATGACGCCAATTTTCATTTCGTCTTTGAGCATTTGAATTGTTCTTTTTAGTGTGGTCGTCTTTCCGGCTCCAGGGGAAGACATAAGGTTCAAAAGGAAGGTTTTTTCCTTCTTTAATTCTTCTCTTAATAATGCAGCCTCTTTGTCATTGTCTTCAAAGACACTTCTTTTT
>CAVKHB010000028.1:0-9747 GCA_963656005.1 Coriobacteriaceae bacterium | reverse complement strand
TAAGTACACAATAAACCCAATAACATTTGCAAGAATTTGTTCTAGCGTAGTCCAAATTGCCTCAGTGGCCTCAGAATTTCCATCACAAGAAGCCATTGACTTAACTCTTAACGTTTCAAAGTCTGGATCCAAGGTATTTGGATAGGAAGTGTTAGTGCTTTTCTCCCCAAGCATACCGATAATTTCTGTACGAATTGTTATCCGTCCAAATAAGGTATTTTCATTAACGTATGCTTTTAATGCACTCAACAGTGCCAAAATTCCAATAAACATGGCAATATAGGCCATCAAATTTGAAAAAGAGACTTTTTGTTCAAGTTTAGAAAGAATCACAGGAGAAGCTAAAACTTCAACAATTCCAATTGAAGCTGTAAGAACAGCCATAAGGACACAAAGCCAAAAAACACTTTTACAATACCTGAATGACAATTGCACCATAAAGGCCGAATTTTGCCACATATTGTACTTTGGATTAGTATTATTTTCCTTATCTTTCCTATTATCTTTCATATTCTTTTCTTAATAACAAAGGGGTGTTGCACAGAAAACAGCGCAACACCCCCAAAAGTTTAAATGTTAAACTTACTCAGCGTCAAAAGCTGTAATGAGAGCAGCAAGCTGTGCTCTTGTCATTATGCCCATTGGATCCAAGAGGCCATCAACGGTATCAATCAATTCATACTCAAGACCAAAACCAATGAGACCTTCATAGCCTTCAGGAATTTGGTCTGCATCTGGATAAGAAGCCGGAAGGTCAACAAAATCTACAGGAATTCCTACCGCTTGACAGAAGTAGTAAGTATAAAGAAGAGCTTCTAGTCTTGAAAGCTCAGTGTCTGCTGGGTCTGCTGGGATGATTCCATACTGAGAGAGGAAGGAAATTGCAGCTTCTGGGTCTCTGCTTCCACCAATTTCCATATAGAAGAAGGCGGCAAGATCACCAAGAGTTGCACTTTCGTTTACACCAAAGTCAGAACCAGAGACAGTTGTCATATAACCATTCTCAAAGGCATAACGAACTGCGTCATAATAAGCATCACCCTCAGAGATGTCTGACAAGACAACACTTGAAGAATCCTGAACTCCAAATGGGTTAAGAATCTCTTCGTACATATCTGCGTACTTGGAAATAGCAGAAGCGCTACCAGAGGTTGCATAGATGCCTTTTTCAACAAGCGCTGCATACGCTGAAGCATAGTCTGAAACCTTTTCTGCAGTAATGCTCTTGAGCTGTTCCATGTACTCTACTTTCTTTTCCTGAGGAATATTAGAGATATGGTTGAGGATTGCGCTCAAAGCACCAGAGAGTTCTCCATTTGGAGTTGCATAGCTTGAGTAGCTTGAAAGGATATAACCATCAAGGGTTTCCTGATCAAGAGTATCAAGAGTTTCCATGAAAGCTGGAAGTTGAGCATAAACTCCAAAGGTCTCCATGATGTTTGGATCTCTGTAGGTGTAAAGGTAAATACCAGCATCGGCAGGTGCAGTGTATGCACCATAGACACCGTATTGGTCTCTGAGCATTGGGAGCAAGTAGTTATCGTTGATAAGACTAGAAATTGCATCAAGGTCTGCTGTGTACTCTTCAAGTCCCATGTCTTCATAGGAAGCGAACATGAAATTGAAGTTTACATTGCTATCAACAATCAAGGCCAAAGACTCGCCCATTGTATCAAACTCGTACTCCTGAGTTGGAACCTCATAGTGATCAAGTTTTGCAATAAAGGCATCTGCAACAGTTGCATGGTTTTCATTGCTTTCCTTGCTTCCTGCAAAGGCTGAGATTGCCTTATAGGAATTAGCAAGATTCTGCTGAATGTACTGCAAACCAGTAATAACTGCATCAGGATTTTCTTCAAGAGCCTGTGATACTGCATCCAAGAAGTTATAGTAATCAAGATAATTTAGATAAGAGAAATAGGCCAAACTATCGTCTGCTGTGGCCAACATCTTATAGATGATTACATTGTAACTTGCACTGTTGATTGTGGATTTCAAGGACTGTTTAAGGTTAGAAACGGTGTCTGCAACACGTTTTACATCAAACTGACTATCAAAGAGAATCTCACCAACCACGTCATAGGCCTTCTCCATGTCTTCATCTAGAGCGATGAAACTAATTCTAATGAACGGATAATATTCATCGGCCTCCTCATTATCCACAAGAGAAGACTTGATGGTGATGTTATATAGGTAGCGGTTAATCAATGTTGAAAGTTGAGTTCTGGTGTGCTCGGACGTGTCCAAGTCTCCAAGCAGGTCAATGTAGAGCTTGAAGAAGTGAAGCATATCTTTCTCAATCCAGTCTGCGTTCAACATAAGAGTTGCATAACCAATGCCGTCTGTATCACATTCAGCAAAGATTCTTCTGATGCCATCCTCGCCAGTTTCGTCTGTGATATTGTAAACTCTATATTCCTCAGGAAGGCTTTCAACTGTAACAGCTTGAAGTTGCTTTACATATTCGGCTGTCTTGTCTTCAGATTCCTCTTCTTCTGCAGGAGAAGCAATAGCGGCAAGCTCCTCTTCTGTCATAGAAGCCTTAATTTCTGCGAGTTTCTCTGCAAGAGCGGCATTCTTTTCTTCCTTTAGACCAGCAACAGCCTTTGTTGTTGCTAAAGCGGTTCTATTGTTCTCAAGAACATATTTCTTAAGAGCGGCAAGGAAGGTTCCATCCTGAACATAGGTATTAAAGTTATCAATGGAGTCAATGAAATTCATGTATCCATAGAGATTTCCCATGCCTGCCCAATAGTAAAGAATATTAGGAATTGTATTGATTCCAATCTCACTATCCTCTGTGGTAAGCATGATAGAAAGCTTGAAGGAAGCAATGATTGCATCAACAGCATCCTGATCAAATCCATTTTCATAGATATAGGCTAAAGAATCATCAACGGTCTGCTTGAAGAGCTCTGCATCTTCTTCATTGATATTGTTTGCATAGAAATAAAGAATTTCTTCTGGACCGGTGAAATCAATGTAGCAACCAAAAGAGCCATAAGGGATTGTGGTCTTAAGGTTCTCCATGAGGATGGAACTTGAATCTCCAATCAAGGTTGAAAGAAGGTCAACAACAGTAAGCTCTTCCTCTGTGAGATTTCCTAATGCGTAACCATAATAGACGGTTGCAGCCTTATTGGTATCTGAGGAGGCTTCTACAGCATACTCATAGGTAGCTGAAACTGGCTCAGTAATTGGTGTATAGCCAGAGTCAACAAAGCCATACTCCGTCTTCTCATAATCCGAGAAATAGCCATCCAAAAGCTCCAAGAAGGCGTCAATATTCTCTATCTTTCCATAGATACAGGTAACTGAATTGGATGGGGTGTAATACTTCTCATGGTATTCAACCAAATCCTCCCATGTCATCTCTGGGATGTGGTCTGGGTTTCCGCCACTGCTGTTGCCTGCAATGCTACCTGGGAAGATGGTGCGTTTGAAATTATATGATGCAGCCGATTCCCTTGTATAGGAGCCTAGCATCTCACTATAAACAGTTCCTTCAATGGTGAGATTTCCATCTTCATCAAAGCTGTATCTCCAAGCTTCTTCGTCAAAAATAGACTTGTCTGTAGTAACCATCGGGTTAAAACAGCTGTCCGTGTAGAAATCGGCATACTTGAGCAGTTGATCTTCGGACAAGGATGCAATTGGGTAGGTGGTCATGAAGCTATAGGTGCTAGCGTTCATATAGGTGTTGTAGGTCTGGAAACTCAGGTTGAAGAAAAGAGCTTTTGAAGGATATTTCTCTGAGCCGTCAAGAGTTGAGTGTTCAAAAACGTGTGGGACACCCGTGTCTGTTTCAGCTGGAGTTTTAAAGCCAATTTCAAAGACTCTGTTTGTATCTTCATTTGAGAGGTACAAGACTTGTGCACCGGTTTTAATGTGTTCGTAAAGAATTGTGTCACATCCAATGAGGTCAAAACGGCCAACATCTTTGACTACAAAGCCATTAACAACATCGCCAACAGCTGGTAATGTTGACTGTACTGCCTTGCGCTCGACAACTGCCTCTGCATAAAGGGAAAAAATTGTGAGCAAGCAAAAGAGAACGGTAAGTATTTTTTTCATTCCATGCTCCTTTTAAAGTTTGGTTGGTTTTATTATACGAATAAATGCATATTTATTCCATAATATTCAGTCCATTCCATGTTTTAAGAAAAATCACATTTTTTCCCATTTGAGGCCGTTTGTGATTTTCAAGACGTTATTTTCATTGTAAAATGTTTGTAAAATTTAAAGGGGGAAAACAAAAATGAAAAAATTTGTTCTCTTATTTGTTGTTCTCTGCCTAACCTTCTCCCTGTTCGCAACTGGTGCACAGGAAAAGACAGAGGAACTTTCTGCTGTTCAGCAGATTATTAAGCAAGCTGAGACAATGTCTCTAGAAGAACTTGCAAAGAAAGCCATTGAAGAGTCTAATGGTGCAACCTTCTACGGTGTTGGAAACTCCTCCCGTGGTAAGACAGCTCTTCCTCTTTTCGTTGCTTACCTTCAGTCTATTGATCCTAACTACACTCTCAATTTTGACTGGCAGCAACCAAAAGAAAACACAATCTTTGAGATGCTCTCATCTGATGGACAGAAAGCAGTTGGAACATTTGCAATGACTTTGATTCAGGATGGAAACCAGATTGAAAGCAAGATGGTTCAAACCGGTGTTCTTGATACTTTCATTCCTCTTGATTGGGCAAAGGCAAACAACACAACCGCTGATGCTGTTGATGGATATCTTCCACTTCAGACTCTCAACAAGATTTTCATGTACAACTGCACAGGTTCAAAGACCTATACAAACTGCTGGGATTTCGTAATGCCAGGCGAACATGGTTTGTTCATGGATATTGACTCTGAGCCAGTTGGAAGAAACTTCCTTTACACACTCACAGCAGACAAGTATGCAGCAGTCATGAAAGACGCTTTCAATGCTCTTTCAGCAGAAAAGAAAGCTGCTTTACAGCCAACAGTTGATGCAATGGTTGCTACAGCAAAAGAACTTGGTCTCGGTGCAGATGCTAACTACTCCCTTGCTTGGATTAAGCTTTGGATGGAAAGCTACAACGCACAGACAGATGATGGTCCTATTTGCAACACACTCGTAACCAATTCTGCAACAGACCAGTTTGGTCTCATTGTTTACTCAAAGCTTAGAAGTGTTCAGGAATCTGACTCCGTTTCTAAGAACAACATCAAGGTTGCTGCTTACGAAGACGGCTATACAGGCATTGGTGGTTATGGATATTGCCATTACTTGTTCTTGACAGACAATTCTCCACTTCCATGGACAGCTTGTGCTTTCATTGCTTACATGACCTGTACTCAAGATGGTTTCAGCGCTTGGGGCAAGGACATTGGTGGATATTCAAGCAACCCAGTTGTTGCTGAAGAGAACGAAGAAGTCTATCACCACTCAAAGGGTGGCGAAGTTGATGGCGTTCTTGTTTATCCTTCAAACAATGACCGTGGCCTTACTTGGTGGGTTAACGACGGACATCTTGTTGTTGAAGATCCAGAATACTGCGCATCTGTTGCATTCTCAGTTGGTTCTTGGATTGACTCTCTCAAGAGATACAACAAATAGTTGTTTTTAGTTTATTGATTGGTGCATAGCACCTTTGTCGCCCCGGGGGAAACCCTGGGGCTCGATATATTAAGGAAACTTTTATATGCGCACTACTGCCACAATAAAAGAAGTGTCTTCCTTCACAATTAAGTGGAACAAGGTTAAAACCTTCATGAGTAAACCGGAAAATATAATTCTTGTGCTCATGGGTGTGGTTTTAACAATAACAACTGTTGCACCTATTGTAGCAATCTTAAAAGACACGGTTTCAATCCATGTAGGAACCATAGACCAACACCTCACGGGTAAGTCCTCTGGTTATACGTTTGTAAACTACGTGGATCTTTTCACAAGCAAGCTGGCAAAAACTAATTTGTGGATGCCACTTTTCAATACATTGATTCTAGCAATAGGGTCTTGTCTTTTTGCAATTCTCTACGGAGGATTGTTTGCCTTCTTGGTTACTAGAACAAACCTTTCTTTTCGTAAGTATTTAAGTTCTATTTTTATCTTCCCTTATATCATGCCACAATGGACGCTGGCTGTAGTATGGCAGAATCTTTTCAACTCAAATGCCGTTACTGGGACATCAAATGGACTTCTAGCAACCTTAGGAATTATCATGCCAAAATGGTGGTGCATAGGTCTTTTCCCAAGTATTGTTGTACTTGGAATGCACTATGCTCCGTTTGCATATATTCTTATTGGTGGAATTTTTAAGAACATGGATTCCAACCTAGAAGAAGCAGCTACCATCCTAGATACTCCAAAATGGAAAACAATGTTACGCATCACTCTTCCAATGGTTAAGCCTGCTATTCTTTCAACCATTCTTTTGGTTTTTGGTGGTGCTATGGGTAGCTACCCAGTTCCTCATTACCTTAAGCTGTCAACTCTTTCAACTAGATACATCACTCTTAGTGCTAGATATAAGGGAGAATCCAGTATCTTAGCCATTATCATGATGATTCTTGGTGGTGCAATCATGATTGTAAACCAAGCAAGTTTGAAGAGTAGAAAAAACTACACTACTGTTACTGGAAAATCTGGTCAGATTTCAAAGATTAACCTTGGAAAGATTGGAAAATATGTTATTGCTGTGATTCTAATCATTGCAACCTTCTTTACCAGCATTTTCCCAATTGTTTCCTTTGCTTTTGAAACATTCCTGCCAAACCCTGGAGACTACAGTTACTTGTATACTGGAGATCCAAAGAACCTAACCACCAAGTGGTGGGTTACCAGTGAAAACATCACGGAAAATGGAATGTACGGGCAAAAGGGTATCTTGTATAACAAAACAATTTGGAGTGCTTACAAGGGTACATTGCTTGTATCGCTTTCCTGTTGTCTTATAGCTGGTACTATTGGAACAATGCTTGGCTATGCAATTTCAAAGAAGAGAAGAAACAAATTTGCAAACTATGTTAATAATATTGCCTTCTTGCCTTACCTTATGCCTTCTATTGCTGTTGGCGCTGCCTTCTTTGTTCTGTATTCTTCCGGCAAACTCAATTTGTTTAACACATACACTGGTTTGATAATTGTTGGTACTGTTAAGTACATCCCGTTTGCCTCAAGAAGCGCACTGAACTCAATGCTTCAGCTTTCTGGAGAGATTGAGGAATCTGCCATTATTCAAGATATTCCGTGGATTAAGAGAATGACGAGAATAATAATCCCAATTCAAAAGACTTCCATCATCAGTGGCTTCTTACTTCCATTCATGACATGTCTTAGAGAATTGAGTTTGTTTATGCTACTCTGTTCTCAGGGATTCCTACTTTCTACAACACTGGCTTACTTTGACGAGATGGGTCTGTATGCTTTCTCAAGTGGCATAAACTTGTTGCTCATTGTGACCCTTCTTGTATTCAACACATTAGTTAATAAAATTACAGGCGCAAGCCTTGATAACGGCATAGGAGGTTGATGATGCCTGAAATTAGACTTGAACACGTTACAAAAAGATGGGGAAAATTCTACGCCGTAGATGATTTGAACCTGGTTATTGAAGACAATGATTTTGTCACTCTCTTAGGCCCTTCTGGTTGTGGAAAAACCACAACTCTTAGAATGATTGCTGGCCTTGAAACTCCTACAAGTGGAAAGATTTCTATTGGAGATAGAGTTGTATTTGATTCTACAAAAGGCATCAATGTTCCACCAAACAAGAGAAAGGTTGGTTTCTTGTTCCAGAACTATGCTCTGTGGCCAAACATGACGGTTTATCAAAATATTTCTTTTGGTCTGAAGAACATAAAAGATGAACTTCCAGAGTTTGACTTTGAGGCTAAAGAAGCCAGCAAGCTTATTGAAATTCTAAAAGATAAAGAGGCTTTGAAGACCAATCTTGAAGAATCCAAGGACAAGAGTGGAAAACTTGATGTTAAAAAAGCTCAGCTTAGACTTATTGACAATTACATAATCTCAAAGTTTACTGCTGATAAACTTCTTGCTCTAAAAGATGATGCTGCAATGGATGCCTTATTGGAAGATTCCAAGAAAAAGCTAGAAGACCGCAAGGCAGCCCTTGCAAAAGAAGGTCAAACTCTTGATGCCGAGTTCCACATTTTAAAAGATGGAGGGCTTGTTAAGAGTGTTAGAAAGCTTACTGCTGAAGAAATTGACCTTTCTGTACGTAGAGTTTCCCGCCTTGTTAAGATTGGAATGTTCATGGATAGATACCCTGCAGAGCTTTCTGGTGGACAGCAGCAAAGAGTTGCAATTGCAAGAACTCTTGCTCCAGAGCCATCGGTCTTATTTATGGATGAGCCGCTATCTAACTTGGATGCAAAGCTCAGGCTGGAGATGAGATATGAGCTACAGAGATTGCATGTAAATACTGGTAGCACCTTTGTTTATGTCACGCACGACCAGATGGAGGCCATGACACTGGCTACAAGAATTTGCTTGATGAATAATGGCGTTCTTCAGCAGTACGACCCTCCATTGGATGTCTACAATATTCCAAATAATCTCTTTGTTGCAGATTTTGTAGGAAATCCGTCGGTGAACTTCATTGATGCACAGGGCGAGATTAAAGATGATGGCACTGTCTTGTTGAAGATGCTCAATGGCAGAGAATTCAGCTTCAAGCCAACTAAGAGCTTTGATTTTGCTGCTTGGTATAAGAGCCGTGATGAGCAAAAGCTTGCACAAGAGGCTGAGGAAAAAGAAAAGATGTCCCGTCGTGGCTTTGTGGAAAAGGCAAATAAGGATGAATATTTCAACTACCACATTGCTAAGGTAGATGAGACGGAAATTCAGGATGAAATCCCTCGCATTGACGGGCAGAGTTTTGTTGTTGGTGTGAGACCAGAATGCATTGATATTGTTGAAAATGGTTCTATTTCTGGTGAGATTTTTGGTGCTATGCCTACTGGTATGGAGTCTACCATCAAGATAAATGTTGATGACTTCCTCTTAACTGGTGTTATTTTTGGAAACTCCAGATTCCAGATTGGCTCTAAGGTGAATTTTGCAATCAACACTGACAGAATAATGCTTTTTGATGCTATCAGTGGAAAGCTAATCACTTTAGGAAGCTTGAATTAAGCTTCAATTAAGCTTCAATTGAGCGTCTAGCTCAAAATTTTAGCTATAAGGGCTACAACCTAATACTTAGAGGTTGTGCCCTTTTTTTCTGCCAATAGTTTTAGGATTTGCACTGCATTACTTGCTGCACCTTTCCTTACTTGGTCTCCACAACACCACAGGGTAAGACCTCTGTCATCTGTAAGGTCTTCTCTGACTCTTCCAACCCAAACAAGATCTTGGTCTGTTGTATCTAGTGGGGTTGGGTAATTGCGTCCTTCGTAAGTTTCCGAATCTTCTAAAAGACGGCATCCCGGGAAGGAAGCAATGGCCTGATTTGCCTCTTTAACTGAAATTTTTCGCTTTGTTCTTATTGTAGCGGCTATTGAATGGGATCTCATAACAGGGACACGTACACAAGTACAGGTAACTTTTAGATTAGGAAGACCAAGGATTTTTCTTCCCTCATTTTGCATTTTCATCTCTTCTGAGGTGTAGAGGTTCTCTTGCTCGCTACCTATAGAAGGAATCACATTCATTGCAATTTGATGGGGGAAAACTTTCTTGGTAATTGGCTTATTATCATGAAGATCTTTCAACTGCCCTACTAATTCATCAAAGCCTGCCTGCCCTGCTCCCGAGAC
>CAVKHB010000027.1:0-9749 GCA_963656005.1 Coriobacteriaceae bacterium | reverse complement strand
GGTTGTTCTGTAATCTTTATTGATTGAGTGTCCCTTTGATGTTAGGTAGCCAATAGGATCATACTCGCCTTCGCCCTTAACTGCCTTGTCCCAAAGAGCAAGAAGTTCTTCTCTCTCTGCAGGAGTAAGGAATGTGTCACCAGAAATGACTACGCCCTTCCATCTGTCATCATCATTTCCCCACTGAACATAAGGAACTGTTCTTGGAGCAATTCTGGAGATTGTGTAGGCACCATTCTGTGTTGTTGTTGGGAGCATAACTGCAGAATCAAGGAGATAAGCCTCTGCCTGTGCATAGAGGACAAATCTTTCAGAATCTGTAGCAGCTGCCTTAGCTTCCATACAGAGTTCCTCGTACTTGCCAAGAACTGAGTTATAGATTTCTTCGTCATCACCACGTACATATGTTGATGGCTTTTCAACCTTGACTTCTTCTTTTGCAGTAGAAGTCTCGGTCTTTGTCTCAGTCTTAGCTGTCTCTGCTGGAGCAGTTGTAGTAGTAGTTGTTGTAGTTGTTGCAGTCTCAGTCTTTGTTTCCTTCTTTCCACAAGAAACACCAAGAACAAGGAGAACAACAAGCAATACTATAGCTAATTTTTTCATGTTTTTTCCTCCTGGATTAAAATTTCCAAAAAAGTGTTTGTAAAATTATACAAGAGGTAAACATTTTAGTTCAATAAAAAAATGGAAAAGGGAACAAAATTTTTAAAAAACTGCAAGATTTTGTGAATAAAATTACATTTTACTACACATTGTTATTATTAAAACCGTTTGGATTTTTCTTTTGCCACCTCCAAGAGTCCTCACACATCCTCTGAAGGTCATATTTTGTTTCAAACCCAAGCACCGCTTTAGCCTTAGCAGGGTCAGCATAGATCGTAGCTAAGTCTCCTGCCCTTCTTGCCCCTATAACATATGGCACCTTTTGACCGCTTGCATGCTCAAAAGCATGAACAATATCAAGGACACTTGAACCTTTTCCTGACCCAATATTAAAGATTTCACACCCTGTATTCTTAGCAGCAAAAGCCAGTGCATACAAATGAGCTCTAGCAAGGTCTACAACATGAATATAGTCTCTAATCCCGGTTCCATCTGGAGTGTCATAATCATCACCAAAGACGGTCAAATGGTCTCTCTTTCCAATGGCAACTTGAGTCACGTAGGGCATTAGATTATTAGGAATTCCTTGTGGATCTTCCCCCAAAAGTCCACTTTCATGAGCTCCAACTGGATTAAAATATCTAAGTAACACTATAGATAGTTCTGAATCTGCCACACAAAAAGCCTTAAACATCTGCTCTGACATATACTTTGTCCAACCGTACGGGTTTGTACAATCGCCAGTTCTTGAACTTTCCACAAGAGGCATTTCATTCTCACCGGAATAAACTGTAGCACTTGAAGAAAATACCAACCTTTTAACGCCATGCTCGTTCATCACTTCCATTAGAGTCATTGTGGCATCAAGATTGTTCCTAAAGTACTCTAATGGCTTTCTAACACTTTCCCCAACGGCCTTAAGCCCCGCAAAGTGGATAACTTCATCAATATCACACTCGCTAAAAACTTTATCTAATGCCTGTTTGTCGCATACATCTATATTGTAAAAGAGAGGCCTCTTACCCGTGATAGTTTTAACTCTATCCAAAGCTTCTTCATGGCTATTACAGAGATTGTCTACAACAACAACGTCATAGCCTGCATTAATTAACTCCACGCAGGTGTGTGAACCAATAAAACCAGCTCCTCCAGTTACCAATACCATGTTTTAGACCCCCTCAACGAAATCCTCTCAAAATTTTTCTTATTGAACCAAACTTTACGATATTATATCATAATTTACCTATGAGCGATTACCCTTTGACGTTTAAAACAAAAAGAATTATTAAACTCAAAAATAAAATTGACCTTGCAGATGTCACAACGGCAACGCAACAGCAAATTGATGAGTATAACCGCTCTGACATTAAAGCCACCCATGCTTTTAAAGTTCTTTATAAACCAGTTAAGAAAGATATCCTAAGAAGAACCTTCATTATTCCTGTTAACGATGGCGCAATTACTGGGTATTTATTTGAAAAATACAAAGACAGAGCGGTTTCAGGACAAAGTTCTTTAATTATTTTCTTCCACGAAGGTGGCTGGATGCTTGGAAATCTTTCAAAATGTGCTGCCTTCTGTAGTAATCTTTGCAACGTCACAGGGGCATCGGTCTTGGCGGTTGATTTTAGGCTGGCCCCTAAGTTTAAGTTCCCAATCCCGGTTGAAGATTGCTATCAGGCCTTTCTTTGGGCGTACCAAGGTGCTAGGTATTGGAGAATAGACCCAGACAAGATTTATCTGATGGGAACCATCACGGGAGGGAATCTCGCTGCTGCTGTGAGTAGACTTGCTCGGGATCGTAAAGGCCCTAAAATTGCAGGACAAATCCTCGTTTCCCCAGTTACAGATGGCAGAATGAGGACCGAAAGCTATGAAAAATTTAAGGATGGCCCTTTCTTTACAAGTAAAGAGATGTCCTTCTTTATTCAAAATTACTCTAGAGAGCCAAAGGATATTTTGGATCCGCTTTTCTCACCGCTTTTGGCAAGAGACAATTCAAGGCTTCCTCAAACGTTGATCTTTGCATCGGAATTTGACCCCTTGTATGATGATGCTCGCTTGTACAGTGAGGTTCTAAACAAGGCAGAGACCCCGTCAAAGTTCCTAGTAATGAAGGGTATGTTCAATGGTTTCTTAAAATACCCAAGTGCTCCAGACTGGTTGGATGTAATGCTTGCTATTGCCTCTTTTGTTGGAGGAAGAGCAGTAAAAGATGTTGAGATTATGACCAACGAAGAAAGACGCAAGCTCTCTCGTAGACCTCAATTGATTGTGCAGTGAGGCTTTTCAAAACCTCCAAAAATTACTTGTTTGGCACATTGCCAAGCAAAAGACCAATAGCTTCATGTCTAATGAGGAACTTATTATCGCCAGAAGCTGAAAAATAACAGTACCAGCATTTTTCATCGGCCTTATAGTGAACATCGCAACCCTTGATGTATTCACTTGCCCAGCCCTTATCTGCCGGAACCATAATTGGCCCATTACCGCAACGCTGCCAGTTGTAGCCATCATAAGATTTCAAAACCAGCATAACGGAAGAGGTTCGTCCCTTTTCTTGATCCCAGAAAACAGGACATTGAAAGGCATAAAGGACATTATCACAAGGCACAACCCTAATGCTACCACAACCAAGATTTGTCCACTTGTCATCTGGCATAGGCTCAAACAAAGGTCTCTCCGGCTTTTGCATGGAATAAGGTCCGGTAATAGATGGTGCAGAGGCGCAGGCAAAGTACCTTGAAAACTTTTGCTTGGAGTCAGGAAGAACAAGGTGAGAGGCGCCAAAGAACAACCTGTATTCATCCCCAGCCTTAATAAGTTGAGGTCTTGAAATACGCGGGTACTTTAGATAATCACCAGCAAAAGGAATTGTTCTACTGTCTAAAATTGGTCTAGGCTTGCTCCAAGTAACTAGGTCAGTAGAAGTTTTCATCTCAAAACATGAATAAGAATCATGTTTACCCTCTCCAGACCGACTATTTATAAAAGGTATTTTTCCATCATGCTTTTCATAAAGCAAATAATAGTTCTCTTTTTCAATGAAAATAAAAGGTGAATGAGCTCTTGGCTCGATGAGTTTATTTTTTTCCCACGCAATGCCGCTGTTGGAGACGCAATGGTGCAAACCTAGCAAGGAGTGATAAAACAAATGCCATTTGCCATCACAGGACTGCTCTGGCAATAGCACTTGTGGGTCACATAGAGTTGGAGTTAATCTTCCGCCACGAACAATGGGCTCATCACTAAACGGAAACCAAACACATTTCTCAAGATCTTGCATTGATTAGCCTATGCCTCTATTTTTTTGGTTTTCTCCTAGTTGAGAAAATTGGTGCAAAAGTTTCTTCTGCATTCACCTTCTTTGTGTACCATTTAACAAACCTAGAATAGATAAACCAAGAAAGTCCAATGGCAACAAAAAACACCAAAAGAAAACCAATCATAATTCCTGTTGGATTGTCTTCACTGACAAATTGATTCATTATTACAAGACCAATCAGAAAGAACCCAACCATCAAAACAATGTTCGCTAAGGTTGCTAATACCATAAAAATTGCAGTATTTCGTTTTTTCTTTCCTTAGAACTTTACAGAAACCATTGAAATGGCTAATAAAATCACAAAAATAACCACACAACTATCACTAACATTGAAGGTTGGCCATCTTTCCAATCCAAAAATCCCATAGAATTTTACACTGATAAAATCAACAACACCAGAATCAAATCTAAAAATTCTATCAATTATTGTTCCAATACCGCCACCTAAGATACCGGCAGCAAACCATCTTTGAGCCTTGGTAAAAAAGTTTTTTTCAGAGACTATCAACCAACTCACAAAAACCATCAGAGCCAGAGGCAAAACAATTAGAACAACAACTCTCATAAAAATTGAGCCATCTGCACCTAAACTGAATGCTGCCCCAGTATTTCTCACATGACAAATCCAAAGAAAATCCCCAAAGTATTTTTTTGCAATAGTTCCCTCTGGGATGTTTTTAACAACAAGATACTTTGTCATCTGGTCAAAAATCACAATCCCAAGAGAAAGCAAAAACGGCAAAATTTTCTTTGATTCAAGTTTTTTCATTTAAAACCTCAAAGACTCACCAAATGTCTTCAAATAGAAATTGGTTTGTCGATAAAACAAGTCTTAAGACCCATTTGAGAGACTTTTTCTAAAACGGCCTTTACTCCAAAAACCTCTGTCTCATAATGGCCTAAACACATAAGGGTAAAAGAAGGTTCCTCCATGCAGTCATTAAACATGGTATATCTAGCTTCTCCTGTAATCAAAGCATCCAAGCCCTCACCAAGAGCATCATACATGTCAGACGCTCCATCTCCAGAGACAATACCAACCTTCTCAATTTTACGCTTTGGATTCCCAATCACCAAAGTTCTCTCGTCCCTTCTCACCCCGAGCTTGCCAATAATCTCCTCCGCCGTCATAGGTCTTGGAAGAGTTCCCTTCACTCCCACGTGAACCCCACGGAAGAACGAGAACTGCTCCACATCCTCTATACCGAGCCTTTTGGCCATTTGTGCATTATTTCCCAACTCCAAATTAGCATCCAAGGGAAGGTGACACGCAAACAAAGCCACATTATTGTCTAAAAGGGTCTTCACCCTCCTATAATGCCTTCCAGTAATTGCAATTGGCCTTCCCCAAAACATCCCATGGTGCACAAAAAGCATATCCGCACCCTGCTTAACAGCCTCCTCTATTGTGGCCATGCTAGCATCTACAGCAAACGCAATTTTCTTCACGTCAGCCTCAACATCCCCCACCTGAAGGCCATTTAAAGATATATCTGCATTATTAAAGTCCGATATTTTTAAAATCTCCGAGAAATAATCAACCAATTCCTTAACTTTCATGTGTTTGATTATAATTTATTGACACGAGTTTTTCCACTACCTACAATTTGCTCATGAACCTTGAAGAAACAGGAATTAAAGAACTCTCAGTAGAAGAAGCAAGCTTTTCCTACAATCAAAATACCATTGCCTCGTTACGTAAGACATGCGGCAAGAACGGCATAGTTGGACAGCCTAGAGCCTTAAGCGCTCTAAGCATGGGTATGAGCGTAAATACAAAAGGCTACAATATTTACATTAGCGGCGAAGACGGAACAGGAAGGCACAGCGCAGTAAGACAAATTGCACAAGAGCTTCCTGCCCCTAAAGAGCTGTACGACCTAATTTACGTTCACAACTTTGACAGAAACGAAGCTCCTTTTCTTTTGCTACTACCAAGTCCTTATGGGGGGACATTGCAAAAGGGACTGGATGCTGTTGCTTCCTTTGTAGATGCAGGACAATGGGATAGAGCTCTTACAGAAGAAAAAGAACTTGAAAAAGCCTTATCCTCTGTTACTAATCCTCTTCTTTTGGTTTTTTTACGACAACTTCGCACAGCTTTAGGAAAACACACAGAAGGCTACAAAAGATACCTTGGTAATTTAATTCACGATGGTACAAAAAGCACTGCTAGACCTCTCGTAGAAGAATATCATCCAACACATGCTAATCTGTTTGGACAACTTACAAAGAGAGAAGAATATTGTCATTTAAGCATCTCTGGTGGCTCTATTCTTGATGCCGTTGGTGGTTTTTTTGTAGTGCGAGTAGACAAAATTCTTTCACACAATTCACTTTGGGACGATATCAAACTCTTTGCAGAAAGTTCTAGTTTCACAATTCAAGGACAACAAACAGACAACGTGCAAGATAAAATTTTCATAAGACCTGTTGTCTCTAGCCTTCCTGTAAAAATCATTTTAGTTGGAAGCGACACTCTTTATGATAAGCTTTGCGATACAGATGAAGAATTTCTTCGGCTGTTCAAAGTCTCTGCAGAATTTGATTTTTCCATGCCCGCCAACGAAGAAAATCTCAAAGGAACAATAGCCTATATCTTAAGTACCATTGAAAAAAATGCGCTGTTACCTATCTCAGACGCCGCTATTTGCGAATTGTTAAAGTACAGTTCTTGGTATGCAGAAATGAGAAGCGAACTCACAACAAGGCTCTCTTTTGTTGGAGATCTTCTCTTTGAAGCCAACTATTATGCAACCCAAAACAACGCAACAAACATAGATGAAAACTGCGTAAAACAGGCTATGAAAGCAAGAGATTTTGCAAACGGCTTAACCGAGGAAAAAATCAACAAGGAAATTGAAGAAGGTGAAATGATAATCTCCTTGGCAGGCACAAAGGTTGGAGTTGTAAATGGCCTTGCCGTCATGGACAGAGGCTTAGCCTCTTTTGGTACACCCACAGTAATATCGGTCTCTGTAGCCCCAGGCTCGGAGGGGATTGTCAATATTGAGCATGAAGCTGGCCTTTCCGGGGAGATACACGATAAAGGCCTTCTCATTTTGGAAGGCTATCTTAGGAAGCGCTACGCACGTTCTTTCCCTCTTTCAATCTATGCAGGAATCTGTTTTGAGCAGTCTTACGCTGAAGTGGATGGGGACAGTGCCTCGTCTTCAGAACTCTTTGCCCTGCTCTCTGCTATTGGAGAACTTCCCGTGCGTCAGGATATCGCCGTAACGGGATCCGTAAACCAGATGGGAGACATCCAACCTGTTGGCGGAATAAATGAAAAGATAAGTGGCTTTTTCTCCATCTGTGAAAAAATGGGTCTTTCTGGAAGGCAAGGCGTCATCATTCCAAAACAAAATGTGAAGTCTTTGATTTTGCCAGACAATATTGTGGAGGCCATTCGGGAAGGGAAGTTCCATATCTACCCCATATCTACCATTGACGAAGGCATGGAAATCTTGACGCTGCGCCCAAGTGGAGAGCGGAACATTAAAGGAACCTTCCCTCAGAACTCTCTAAACCGCATAATAGAAGACCGGCTCAGAAAGCTCTACGAGCTCTCCAAACCAGCGAATTAATTCTTCATTTTTGCAAAGCTCTCTCTAAGGCATCCTTGATTACTGTCATCATAAATTCAATGAATTTTGTGGATTTTCCCTCGTTATCTGAAGAAGAAAGTGCTTGATAATACTCACTTTGTCTTTCATAAATGAGACTTTCAATAGGAAGCCAAGCAAATAGAGGATCCCATTTTGAAAGAATAAGAGTATGCCACAAACGCCCTGTTCTTCCGTTTCCATCAGAAAAAGGATGAATATATTCAAACTCGTAGTGAAAAATACAAGATTTAATGAGAGGATGTAGTTTAGACTGTTCTGTCCACTCAATTAACTGTTTTATGAAGGTTGGAACGTACTCTGGTCTTGTTCCCATGTGAATCAGTTCATTTCCCTTGTAAACACCAACTCCCCGAGCTCTAAAGTAGCCTGCATCATCAGACAAACCCCTCATCATAAGAGAATGGGCATGCAATAAACTATCTACAGAATAAGGATTTAAAGAAGGCAGTTCTTCATAAGCTCTACAGGCATTTTGAACTTCAATAATATCCTTTCTAGGAGCAATAACAGCCTTCCCATTTATAACGGCAGTTACTTGATCTTCAGTAAGAGAATTTTGTTCTATTGAAAGAGAAGAGTGAATGCTTTTAATTCTGTTTTTCTTTCTTAATTTTGGATTCTTTGAAAACTCGTCAGTTGCTTGGAACTGCCGAACCAGTTGGCAAATATCGAGAGTAAGATTTGCAATTGTCTCCGTAATCTCAAATGGAGGCTTATATCCCTGCTCCACACTCTCCTCCTGCTATTATATTCTACTATTTTCCTGAATAAAATCTAGAATCCCAGTCGCTTTCCTTCTTTTTACGCTCTTCCTGTTCGCTAGCTTCACCTGTAGAAGCAAAGTCTTCTGATTCTGGATTGTAATTATATTCATGCTTACTCTTTTTAAAGCTCTTACCCTCTTCCTCTTCATAAGGGTTCACTGGAAGAATAAACCCAAGGATTGCATAGATAACTAAACACGGAAAAATTGCTGTAAAGACAGCCACATGTATAAAAACAAGTCTGACAGCATCTACCGAAAAATCTTTCCACTGGGCAATGCCCTTGCATACCCCAAAGATTTCACCATTCTTTGATCTATAAAGTCTTTTTGTTGCCATTGTATTTCCCCCCATTAGTTGTTTTCCATCTTTTTCTTCAGTTCATCAAGTTCTTTCTGAATTGCATTTAATTCTTCCAAATCCTTGAATTTCTGCTCTAGGTCTTCTTCTTTTTTTACCTGTTGCTGTTCTTGCTCTTTGCGCGCCTTCATTCTTTCAATTCGCTCTTCCATTCTGTTAAAACGCTCCATTGGATCTTCTTTATCAGTTTTATCGGAAGAGCCTCCCTCTGAAAAACTTGAGAAGTTATAGGAATAAGCCTTTGAACTTTGCTCTTGTTTCTTTTGGCTTTCTTCCCTCATCTTCTTATATTTTTCCTTAGCACTAGCTAGTTTTTCTTCAAGCTGAGCTATATCTGCCTTATATTTTTCAATAGAGTTCTCAGACTTCTGAGCCTCTTCCTTTAACTGAGACAAAGTTTCAGTAAGCTTCTTTTTCTCAAGCAAGGCTTCCTTTGCAAGTGAATCTTTTCCGTTAGCAATGGCAAGTTCTGCTCTAGATTGCCATCTAGCAATCAAAGCCTCAAGCTCTTTAATCTTTCTATCAACAGTATTTTTTGAACCAATGGCAGAAGCACAACTGGTCTTAATCTCAATAATGGTATCTTCCATCTCGTTAATCATAAGTTTAATCATCTTCTCGGGATCTTCTGCCTGATCCAAGAGTGCATTTATGTTTGAATTTACAATATCAAGAAATCTAGAAAAAACGCCCATAGTTTATCTCCTTTACACTTCTTACATAGCAATTTGCATGCCAAGTAGATTTTGCCTCTCAAGAGGCTTAAATTCTGCTATTTTGACGCCTCTTTGTTGCTTACACTTGGCCATTTTAACCTTTTATGGTAAAATTTACCACATGGACAGACAAACAGAAAACTACATAGGGGAATCGGAAGTTTTTCTTGATTTTCTGCAGCGCATTGCAGAAGCCGCAACAGTAGATAGAAGTGTTCTTGTAATAGGAGAAAGAGGCAGCGGTAAAGAACTTGCAGCAAGTAGATTACATTATTTGTCCAAACGTTGGCAAAAGCCTCTTGTAACGCTCAACTGTGCGGCTCTTGCACCAACTCTAATAGAAAGTGAACTC
>CAVKHB010000026.1:0-9831 GCA_963656005.1 Coriobacteriaceae bacterium | reverse complement strand
GGTAACTGCTTCACAATGGGAATGCACCTTAAAGAAGAACTTGAAAAAAGAAGTGTGGATGCTCGCTTGTATAGAGTAGAAGATGATGATTTACACATTCTTGCCAACGAAAACGAGGCAGTAAACAACTGCTATGAAGATATTATGGATCTTCCTATTGCCACCGCTGAAAAACTAAGCAAGAGCGATATGATTATTCTTGGCTGTCCTTCCGTATTCGGAAATGTAACGGCAGAAATGAAAACTTTTATTGATGGAACTATTCAAATGTGCAAAGAAAAGACTCTTGCAGACAAGTTTTTTGCTTGCTTTACAACCTCAAGACAATCTGTGTTTGAGGGTGCAAGAACTTTAGATACTCTCATTTACTGGGCGCAAAACATGGGAATGCTTCATATTCCATTTGGAATTCACGACGAGCTTCCTCTTTGCAATCAGCCAGTTCAGGGTATTGTACACTGCGAGGGTAAAGAAGGCCTAATCTCCCCTGCTCAGCAAATTGGAGATGAGATTGAAGCCTATGCGCATGACCTTGCTTCTTATATTCAAGAGTGATTTGTTGGTTGCAAAAAATTTCTAGCTAGGAATTTCTAGAACAGGAAGGACGCAATTGTCAAAACCGTTGCCGTAGTAACTGGAACGGTTACAGTGTCGTCTCCATTTTTTGAAACAAGTTCCGTGAGAGAAGAAAAAGGTGCAGCAATTAAAGGATAGAAAAGACACTGATACCAAGCAAAATTTCTCATAAGAAGCATACCCGCCACGCCGGCAAGAAAAGCAAAACTTGCCATTGCAACAGAACCCTCCTTGGTCTTTTTGTGATCTGCAAGGGGAAACGTGGCGGGATGTTTGCCATATTTTTTCCCGAATAACGCTGCCGCGGCATCCCCCGCTCCCCACATAAGTGTAGATACCATAGCAATATATGGTTTATTAAGAGCACCCCAGCAAATAGAAACCAAAACGGCATACATGGTAAAAAGCATTAGCAAACTTTTCTTTACTTCGCCCGATTTTTTCTGAACAAAGAGCTTTCCATACCACTCATATTTTTCCACTAGACAAAGCAATGGAAAAACTATGGCGGCAAACAAAAGAGATGTAATAGCAGCAACGTACCAAGTTGGCGCTTCCAACGTCATTTCAACCAAAGAGGAGAAAGCTACAAAGTGCAAAAGCTTTCTAAAAACGTACTTTGGAATTTTCTTGAAAAGCAAATACACAACAACCAAGATAGCTGCACTGAAAAAGACATATTCACAAAACTCAAGGATGCAGGCAGCAACCTGAACTATTAACGTGCATTGAGAAATGGCCTCCCAATATTTTAGGCAAATCATTGCCGCCCCCAACAAGGTCAACACAACACCTGTGGCCAAACCCACCGTGCGATTTTTAACCCTATTTGCAAATTGGGCCGATACCAATGAGGCTATAGTTGCTACAACAATACAAATAATTAGGGCGTCCCACCGCTCCGTTACGATTGTGGGGTCAATGACAATATGACTAATTGAAGCAATAAGTGCCGTGAAAGTCATGATAAAAGTACTGGTTCCAACTGCACTTTTTAAATCCATTCCAAGAAAAAGCGTAAAGACAATAAGCATCATCATGCCACCGCCCGTTCCCACAAAGCCTGTTCCAAATCCAATAGTCAGTCCAAAAAACAAAGAAACAGCTACACCTTTCCAGTTTAGCTTTTCCTCCTGCGAAGCAGCGTTGGTTCTTTGGGTATCGGGCTTCACAAGAAAGCGAATTCCTATGCAGAACGTCAAGAATAAGGAAAAATTTCCCAATACTACATTGCCAACCTGAAAGGCGACAAAACTACCTCCAATGCACATGGTGATGATGCATACAAACATAATCCATCCACGTTTCAGGTCGATGTTTTTATGTCTCCAATAAATGAAGGTTGTTACAGCACTTCCAAGTATGTCAGAAGCCAAGGCAACGGCGGTTGCTTGATAGGCTCCAACTTCGCCAGAAAAAGAGGGACATAATACAATTAAAATTGGAACCATAACTGTGGCCGCGGAAAGTCCAGCAAGACCTGTACCTATGCCAGCTCCTAGCGCTGCAATAACATACCAAAAGTATTCCAAACTAAAGCCTCTCCTTACTTGACATCTAGGTTTTTATATTCTACATATATAATCAACATGTGTTGATTTTGCAACCAACAGATGAGCGCTAAATGTTGATTTAAGAAGGAAAAGGCTATGAAAAAGCAAGAAAATCAAAGAATTACTCTGACAAAACGCCTTGTTCAAGAAGCTTTTCTTTTGTTGTTAAAGACAACTTCTCTCCAGAAAATGTCGGTTCGTGACCTTTGTGCAAAAGCAGGCATTAACAGAACAACCTTCTACAACCACTACGGTTGTCCACAGGATGTCCTGAACGAAATGTCTCAAAACTATCTGACCGACGTTGAACAAACCTTAAACAGCGTGGTCATTGGAAATCATGAAGAAACACATCAGCGAGTTGAAATTGTTTTTCACTACATGGAAGAACACTTAGAGTTATCCCGTATTCTTATCAACAACAATCTTGACAGTTCCTTCATTGAAAAACTTTTTTCCCTTCCCAAAATCATCGAGCTATTAGAAGAAACCCTAACTAAAGTTGAAAATCAATATGAAAAGAATGCAATCATCTCCTTTGCAATCAGTGGCAGTGTTAAGTTAATTCAAGATTGGATAAACACAGACAACCGAATATCCGCAAAAAAAGAGGCGCATCTTGTTCTAAAACTATCTAAAAGAGTCTGTTCTGTTTAAGCGTTATAGTTTTCCGCGATAGAGACAAAAGCTCGGGCTCGGCGTGTAAATTCCTCCCAATTTCCAGTGGCAAGGAGCTTTTTATCGGTGAGGCGCCCACTTATACCAGCCCCTCGTAAACCAATCTTTAGGAATTCACCAAAATTTTCTTCCGTAATACCAGCTGTTGCAATAATTGCAATATGGCTGATTGGAGCAAGAATATCCTTGACATAATTAAGCCCCAACGATGCAGTAGGAAACAGTTTTACCAAGTCTGCCCCAAGCTCATGCGCTTGAAGAATTTCAGTTGGTGTCATAGCCCCAGGAATGGAAATCATCCCCAATTCTTTGGTAAGCGTAATAATTCTAGCATTTGTATTAGGTGAAACAATATATTTAGCTCCAGCCTCATAAGCAACCCGCACCTGTTCTTCTGTTAATACGGTGCCTGCCCCAACATAGAGCTTGCCTTCAAAAAGGCTGTTAAGTTTTCTAATTGCATCGGCTGTTTTCTTTAGTCCTTCTGGATCATTTTGGTCAAATGTAATCTCTATAAATCTAATTCCACCTTTATAAAGAGCCTCGGCAAGTTTCTCCAAAGTTTCACCGTAGGTTCTTCTAACAATGGTGATAATCTTCTTCTCTAAAATCAAATCCACTAAACTTAAATCCACTAAACTCTGCATGGGTTCAAGTTTATGGCGCATTTATTTATCTTTCAAGGCCAATTGGATTTTCTTGCTTTTTTTCAAAGCCACTTCACAGGAGACATAAGAAATACTGTACAAATCTTTGCATTGGATAGTAGACTTGTGTAAAGGTGTACGCATGGCAAAAGGAATAATTTACATAATGACAACAGCAGTCGATGGACTGTTAAAGATAGGAAAGACTGGCTCAGATAACTATGAACAGAGAATGAATCTTCTTGAAAATAATGGCTACAGAAATGTTACGGCCTTAAAGCGTATCTTTGCCATAGAAGTTGACGACTATGATGCGAAAGAAACGTTGCTTCATACAATCTTCGCTAAAAGCCAAGTTGGAGGTACCGAGCTATTTGCACTAGATATCAACATTGCTATTCAGCTTCTCTCCTCATTCGAGGGAAACGTTGTATATCCAAAAAAGGAAAAGAAAGAGGAAATCTTTGAAGAAGCTAAAGATAAGACAATGAGCCAGCTCATCCCTGACGGAAAATATGTATTTGAAAGAAAGAATAAAGGCTCTAAAGTTCACGCCATAGCAGTTATTAAAAATGGATCATGGACCCTATTGAAAGGAAGCAAGCTTAGTCCTATTGACGGAAAAGGCATAAGCAATAAGGCAAAAGAAATCAGGGCATCACTTAACCTTGATGAACATGGTGTCCTGCAAGAAAATGTTGAACTAGGAAAATGCACCCCAAGCTTTTCTGGCAATATAGTCATTGGCGGTGCCGTTGATGGCTGGACAAGCTGGGAGGATGCAAAAAAGCGCCCTATCAACATATACAGGCAACTGAAAATAGCCGAAGAATAAAACAAAGACGGTAGTACAGCCTGGAGACTGTTTCAAGTTTCATATTGAGGCCGTTCCCTTGCCAATTTCATGGCGTTTTCCTCTAGCCAATGTCACGTTTTGCAAAAATTGCTTCATTTAAGACATAAATGTAACATATTTCCGCACAACTGCTGAAATATGTTAACATTATGTGTTAGAACACCCTTAAAACACCTTTGAGGCCGACTGGTGATGCCATTGAAGTGCAAAGTCCTGTCATTACCAATAAGGATTTGTGCCTTTTGCCCAGAACAAGACTCGAACTTGCACAGTATTGCTACCACTAGGACCTGAACCTAGCGCGTCTACCAATTCCGCCACCTGGGCTTTTCTGTTATCCTTGGAGTACAAAATGCCCCAACAGTTTCCATTAAACTTCACGGAAATTCAAAAGGAATAACAAGTGGAATATAGAACAAGAAAGTCTATTTGTCAATTAAGGTTGGCCGCCAAACATCCACAGGATTCCAATGCTAATCCAAACACCCCAACCCAACAACATATCTGCCACAAAGGTAATAAGCGCCCCCAAAATGCCTATCTTAAATAGGTGGGTAATACGGGGCCACTCCAGCTGCGAACTAATTCCAATATCGTTATACTTTGACATCCAAAAGCCGCTCCTGTCACGCCCTCTTTTATCCCGATTTCTTTATCACGCCCGTCATGACCACACTCGTCACGCCTTGATGAAAAATAAAGGCTTGCAGGCAAAAACCCACAAGCCCAAATCAAAACCGATTTATTTTTTGTTATATTTGTGGCATTGACCACTCATAGGGCACTTGCAGCAGTTCTTGCCACAAGTGGACTTCCCGTTCTTCTTATCCTTCACGATAGAGAATATCGCCAAAGCCACTATGATTAGTATTATAAGAACAACAAGAATAGTACCCATTTTTAGTTAACCTTAACACTTCTTGTGAGCTTTGTAGCTTCCTTGTAAGGTCTTACCAGCATGTAAATTATGCCAGCAAGAAGAGCTACTGCAATAATCACACCAAGAACATTTCCATTGCCCATGAACAAGCTACCAAACTGGTTAATCATAAAAGCAATCACATAAGCAAAACCGCACTGATAACCAATTGCAAACCATGTCCATTTACTATTGTTCATCTCTCTCTTCATAGCACCAATAGCAGCAAAGCATGGAGCACAAAGGAGGTTGAATACCAAGAAGGAATAACCTGTAACACCGTTGAAGACGGAAGCAAGAGTTCCATAGACATCACCGGTTGCGCCGTAAAGAATACCCATTGTACCAACAATGTTTTCCTTAGCAACAAGACCTGTGATGGAAGCAACTGCAGCCTGCCAAGTTCCCCATCCAAGTGGTTTGAAAATCCAAGCAATCAAGTTTCCAATGAAGGCAAGGATTGAGTAGTCAATCTCTTCATCTGAAAGCATTCTGAAGGTACCATCAACAACACCAAAGTAAGTTGTGAACCAAACAAGGATGGTTGAAAGAAGAATAATTGTTCCAGCTTTCTTAATGAAAGACCAGCCTCTTTCCCACATTGAACGAAGAACGTTCTTAACTGTTGGCCAGTGGTAAGCAGGAAGTTCCATGACAAATGGAGCTGGGTCGCCAGCGAACATCTTGGTCTTCTTAAGCATGATACCTGAAACGATAATTGCTGCCATACCAATGAAATATGCACTTGTTGCAACAATTGCAGATCCGCCAAAGATAGCACCAGCAATCATGGCAATGAAAGGAACCTTAGCACCACAAGGGATGAAGGTGGTTGTCATAATTGTCATTCTTCTATCTCTTTCGTTCTCAATTGTTCTAGAAGCCATAATACCAGGAACGCCACAACCAACACCAACAAGCATTGGAATGAAGGACTTTCCAGAAAGGCCAAACTTCCTGAAAATTCTATCAAGAACAAAGGCAATTCTTGCCATGTATCCGCAAGCTTCAAGAATAGCAAGCAAGAGGAACAAAACCAGCATCTGTGGAACGAATCCAAGAACAGCGCCAACACCAGCAACAATACCATCGTTGATAAGGCCAGAAAGCCAATCTGCAGCCCCTACAGCCTCAAGGCCTTTAGAAACAAGAACAGGAATACCAGGAACCCATACGCCATAAGTGGAGGTATCAGGAGCGCCATAGCCTCCCTTATAGTCTGTGTTGAGGTACTGGTCAACAGCGGCAACGAGGGCGTCTTTCTTTGTATCTGGGAACTTTTCAACGGCCAAGGTCTCTTCATCTTCAACCTCGTAGGTCACAGACGCATCAGAAGGGGTCTTCTTTACCAAGGACTCCAAAGCGGCCTTGGCAGCATTTTCTGAGTAGTCTTCAGACTCAAGGTCAATGGCCTCAGCTATAGCATCTGAACCATATTCGTCATTGAAGGCGGCGATAATCTGATCCGAATCGCCATACTCCTCCGCAGCTGCTTCATACTGTTTTGACCCGATACCCAAGAGGTGCCAACCATCGCCAAACAATCCATCGTTTGCCCAATCTGTTGCTGCCGCACCTACGGTTACCATGGCAATGTAATAAACCAAGAACATGATAGCAGCAAAAATTGGGAGTCCGAGCCATCGGTTTGTGACAATACGGTCAATCTTGTCGGATGTAGTTTCCTTGCCCACGTTCTTTTTCTTGTAGCATCCTTTCATGATGGAGGCGATATAAACATATCTCTCGTTAGTGATGATGCTCTCTGCGTCGTCATCCAGCTCCTTTTCGGCGGCCTTGATGTCCTCTTCAATGTGTGCAAGGACTTCAGGCTTGATGTGGAGCTTTTCAAGAACCTTTGAATCTCTCTCAAAAATCTTGATGCAATACCAGCGCTGCTGTTCCTGTGGCATGTCGTGGAGAGCGGCCTCTTCAATGTGAGCCAAAGCGTGCTCTACAACACCGGAGAAAGTGTGCATTGGGATTGTCTTTGTGCCCTGTGCAGCCTTGATGGCCTCTTCTGCGGCAGCCATAACGCCTTCTTCCTTGAGGGCTGAAATCTCAACAACCTTGCAACCGAGTTCTCTGGAAAGTTCAGGAATGTTAATCTTGTCGCCATTCTTTCTTACAACATCCATCATGTTGATTGCAACAACTACTGGAATGCCAAGCTCGGTGAGCTGGGTTGTAAGATAAAGGTTTCTTTCAAGGTTTGTACCATCTACAATATTGAGGATTGCGTCTGGGCGTTCTTCAATGAGATAGTTTCTTGCAACAACCTCTTCCAAGGTATATGGAGAGAGGGAATAAATACCAGGAAGGTCTGTGATGACAACTCCGTCATGCTTCTTAAGCTTTCCTTCCTTCTTTTCAACTGTAACCCCTGGCCAGTTTCCAACGAACTGATTGGAACCGGTCAAACTGTTAAACAATGTAGTTTTACCACTGTTTGGGTTTCCTGCTAATGCAATTCTAATTTCTGACATATATTCTCCAATTAGATTTAATTCTCTACTCAATCTCAATCATTGTTGCGTCTTCTTTACGCAAGGAAAGCTCGTAACCTCTGACGGTAACCTCAATTGGATCTCCAAGTGGGGCAACTTTTCTGACATAAATCTCAACCCCACGAGTGATGCCCATGTCCATAATTCTCTTCTTGACAGCGCCTTCACCGTGGAGTTTGACGACCTTAACCGTCTCGCCAATTCTTGCTTCTTTCAGTGTCTTCATATAAATGCTCCTTATAGCTTTAATTTCTTTATTTTGTTCATCCCGCGGGCTCAACCCGCGAGTCCTCTGGTTTAACCCGCGAGTCTTCTGGCTCACCCCGTAGGCTCAAATCATTATCTTGCCGGCCATCTCTTTGCTTATGGCCACGCGCGTATCTTTAACATTAACAATTAAATTGCCACTCATTGAGGATACCACCGTGACATTTGCACCAGCCACAAAACCCAAGTCCTCAAGGTGCCTTTTAACTTCATTATTTCCCCCAACCTTAAGAATCATATTTTCTTCTCCAGCATTGGCTAATGTAAGTGGCATCATTTTTGTTTCTCCTAACAACTACTCGTAGCAACTGCCCGCAAGAGTTAGACAAAACTAACCCGTGAACATCGGCAAGTTTAATAACTCTAACTAATAACGTCAAGATGTTGGCCAAACAATTGATTTTTTTTCTAAAATGAGCGATTTTTGTAGCTAGAAAGGTTTGTAACACCTCTCTGGGAGATAAAAACCATGATGAAAATTAGAAAGGCTTCTGAAGACTATCTTGAAGCAATGCTTATGATGAAAGAGGAGCACGGATATATACGCTCAATTGACATTGCCACCCTACTTGGTGTCACAAAACCAAGCGTCAGCTACGCAACAAGACGTCTCAGAGAAAATGGTTACATCACAATGGACTCGGACGGCCTCATCACCCTCACAGAAAAAGGCCTTGAAATTGCAACACGCGTCTACACACGCCACAAAGTCCTCTCAAAATTCTTCATGAGCATTGGAGTCTCCAAGGAAACGGCACTGGAAGACGCCTGCAACGTAGAGCACGACATCAGCAAGGAAACCTTCAACGCCATTTGCAAGCACCTAGGCATCCCTGCCGACGACAAGATCTACGAGTAATTTATCTGAATTTTTTAAAGCGGCGTGTGAATTTTAAACCCCACAGCCATCTGCACGTCATAGTAATTGGCACCAATCACGTTATTGTGGTTCCAATCCCGCACGAACGCCACATTGCCAGAGAAATCCATCCAACTCAAGAGCTTCATCTCAATATATCCCGATACTACTAACCTGTATTCGGGCAAGGTAACGCCTTCTGTGTAAGTTGGCGAAACATCGTAGAAATGTTCGGGCCCCAACTCAACGCTATCGTGCTGATTTTCTCTATTTACTATGCCGTGTTCGCCATGTGCCTTGAATAAAAGGTCAAAGCCATACTTAAAACCGTCCAGCCTGCTGTAATTACCACCAAGACCAACTGCAATGGTATCTGGCCCGTACTTGTAACCAAGGTAGGAAAGATCACTGTTGCCATAATCCCAAAGGTTGTTTCCAACAATTAAATTAGTGTGCCAGTAATCGTAACCCCCAACTGTGTTTTTTAGATACAAACAAGGAGAAGTATAAACGCCCTCAACATATAAGGTTGCAATCCCCTTTTCTAGAGCAAAACTGTACAAAGCATTGGCCATGAAACCGTTTGCATTTGGAGGCATATCATCCTTAGGTTTTCCATCATCGAGCTCCGCTCGTACTTGTATTTGGTCAAAAATCACGCCAAAGTTCAATTCTAGGCCATCAATTGGTAAAAATTGAAGCTCAAAGCCAAAGAAGTTATTTTGGTTTCCAATGGTATAACCATTGGTTCCATGAATCATCAGCATTGGGTTAAGAAGCCTTAAATCTGACAAAACATCTGATCCATATTGAAGAGATCCTTCGCTAACGGAGAAATTAAACCACTTCCAAGGCGCCATTGAGAATCTATGAATTACAACAATTCTGTGCTCCGAATTCAAATCAAAAGTTACTAAATCAAGTTTATTTTTTTTATAATCAGAGTTTTTATCAAAAGCGATAATTGAG
>CAVKHB010000025.1:5912-9941 GCA_963656005.1 Coriobacteriaceae bacterium | reverse complement strand
TCCACCATATGCATGGGTCAGGCCGCCTCCATGGCAGCCCTCCTCCTCGCCGGTGGAGCCACTGGAAAGCGTTTGGCTCTACCATCTTCAAGAGTCATGATACACCAACCTTGGGGTGGCGTTCAGGGTCAGTCCTCAGATATAGCTATACACGCAAAAGAAATACTCAGGCTCAAGCGCCTGTCCGTTGAATACCTTGTAAAACACACCGGCCAACCAGAAGAAAAGATAGCCACAGACATAGAGCGCGATTTCTTCATGACCGCCCAAGATGCAGTGGACTACGGCCTAGTAGACTCCGTCTTGGTAAGAAAAAGTTGAGATTATTGGGGATTATTGAGGATTATTAAATGGCATTTGGAAAAAACAACAAATATTGTTCCTTCTGTGGAAGTTCAAACAAAAGAATAATTCAAGGCCCATCCGGGATAAATATCTGTGAAAGCTGCATCAACAGATGCAACCAAATCCTCTATGGAGAAACAAGATACCCAGAAGAATCCACAGACATGCCCGCCTATGACCTTCCAGAAGTACTTCCAACCCCAAAAGAGCTAAAAGAATACCTAGACCAATATGTTGTAGGCCAAGAAAAAGCCAAAAGAGTCCTAAGCGTTGCCGTCTACAATCACTACAAAAGAATCAAATACGAGAAAAAAGTAGAAGAAGCGGAAAACGTAGAGCTTGATAAATCCAACATCCTCATAATGGGCCCAACCGGAACAGGTAAAACCCTTCTTGCAAGAACCCTTGCCAAAAGACTCAGCGTCCCATTCGCAATAGCAGACGCCACAACCATAACAGAGGCCGGATACGTAGGTGAAGACGTAGAAAATATACTGTTGAAGCTAATTCAGGCTGCCGATGACGACGTGGCCAGGGCTCAGCATGGCATAGTCTTCATAGACGAAATAGACAAAATTGCCAAAAAAGGCGAAAACGTTTCCATCACTCGCGACGTCTCAGGCGAAGGTGTCCAGCAAGCACTTCTTAAAATTATTGAAGGCACCATTGCAAGTGTTCCCCCTCAGGGAGGAAGAAAGCATCCCAACCAAGAGATGATTAAAATAGACACAAGCAACATTCTCTTCATCTGTGGCGGCGCCTTCGTAGGCTTGGACAAAATCATTGAAAAGAGAACCTCCAAAGGCTCCCCTATGGGCTTTGGAACCACCGTTAAAGACTCAAGAGAGAAGAACTTAGAAGAACTCTACGACCAGCTTCTCCCAGACGACCTAATCAAATTTGGCCTAATTCCGGAATTCATAGGCCGTCTACCTATCCACGTAGCACTTAACAACCTCACCGTTGAAGATTTGGAAAGAATACTCGTTGAGCCAAAGAACTCAATTTTGCGCCAATACGAAGCCTCAATGAAGCTAGACGGCATAGATCTGGTCTTTACAAAAGATGCAATCCACCAAATAGCTCAAACAGCTTACGACCAAAAAACCGGCGCCCGAGGAATCAGAAGCATAGTTGAAGACACCATGATGAACCTCATGTATGACGCACCATCCCACAAGGATCTCAAACGCGTAGAAATCACAGGCTCCTGCATCCTCAAACAAGAAGAGCCCACTCTCTTTGACGCCAATGGCAAACAGCTGAACAACTTCCTTCTTGAAGCAAAATGACTCTTCTTTCCATCATCGACTCACACTTTCACAGCGATTATTTGGAAGAAAAAGGCCTAGATCCCAAAGCCGAACTCACCCAAGCCTTTAACGAAGGCTTTGAAGGCGGCATAGACATAGGCTGCACGTCAAACGATCTTCCACGCCGCTATGAACTGTTAAAAGACTTTCCCAAAATCATCTTAGCTGGGGCCATGGGCCCATGGGAATTGGGAGAAGGCGAAGAACTTTCCTTTGACCAAATCAATGCGCGCCTTCAAACTCTAAAGCAGAATCTTATAACCTACCACGCCCAAATAATTGGCGAAATTGGCCTAGATTACTACTGGAACTATGGAACAAAAGAGCGTCAACAATACCTATTTGAAGCTCAACTGCAACTTGCCGCAAAACTTAACTTGCCCGTTGCCATCCACGAAAGAATGGCTCAAAATGAGACAATAGCTACAATTTCTAAGCTCACACCGCCAAAATCTGGCATCATTCACTGCTTTGACGGCAGCCAAGAAATTTTAGAATGTGCCCTAGACTTAGGCTACTACATCAGCTTTGCCGGCAACCTCACCTACAAGAAAAACCAAGACTTGCGCCAAATGCTAAAGCGCGTTCCACTGGATCGCCTACTCTTTGAAACAGACGCACCCTACCTCACGCCCGTCCCGCACAGAGGGCAACCTAACACCCCGCGCTATGTAATTCACACATACGAATGCGCCAGTCAAGTACTAGAGCTACCGCTAGAAGCGCTGGCAACCCAAGTTTCTCAAAATTTCCACGCCCTGTTGGCTAAATAGCTATCTCCACCGCGTCACGCCAACTTTTGGGCAACGACCATTTTCTGGACAAATGGAGCATTTGGGGCTCACGCTGGTGCAAATCTCCTGCCCGTAGGACACAAGAAGTTCATTTAACGGAATCCAAAACCGCCTAGGCATAATCTTCATCAAAGCTTTCTCACTCTCCTCCGGCGTCTTGGTCTTAATCCAGCCAAGCCGGTTCGAAATTTGATGGACATGGCAATCCACGCAAATAGCCTCAATCCCAAAACCCAAATTCAACGTAAGATTAGTAGTCTTAAGCCCCACACCAGGCAGTGCCATCAGATCTTGCGCACTACTTGGCACTTGACCATCATATTTATCCACCAAAATTTGCGCAATTTCCTTAATTTGCACAGCCTTGCGCTTGTAAAAACCAGCAGGAAAAATCAACTGAGAAATCTCCTCTTCTGATAGCTTTACCATCGCTTTGGCATTAGGAGCCGCATCCATCAAACGCTTGGACGCCTTCAACGTCACATCGTCCTTCGTGCGTAGCGATATCACCGTAGAAATCAGCACGGTAAACGGGTCTTGCAACTGAACCGCCATCATAGACACAGCAGGAATCTCCTTGCCCGCCTTGTCTAGCGCCCCCTTAAAGGCATAAAAAATCCCATCAAAGTACTTCTCATCCAGCATCTTTTCCCACCATTTTTATCTCACTCTCTCGCGCACCCCACCAAAATCATCTACTTTCATACTTATATAGCAAACTAACAACCTCAGAATCTTCACCAAAAGCCTTCTTGCCAAAGCCCCCGCGCCAAGAAGTATCCCTTGCAAGAGCTTTTAAATCCGGTAATACAATCCCAAAAAGTTGCTTTTTGGGAATCATCTGAGCATATCTATAATCCACAATCCAAAAGATAGAATTGTCCAAAGCAACAAGGTCATACAAACCTCCTAGGTGCGGACAAAAGGCCACAACAACCTGTTTTTCCTTCATACTATCAACAGTGTTTTTTGCAAACCATCGGTTACTTCCGTCATCATAATATTCAACTAGAGACGTCTTAGAAATAACACCTTCAATAGCCTCAAAAGCACTTAAGCCATCAGAATCATATACCACAGCCACATTTTGCGCCATTGTTTGCCCTACAGCCTCACGCCAACCGACGTTAACATCAGAGACTAGTGTCACATCAAAATTGTAGCAAGATTGGCTCCACATACCATAGACCACTGCCTGTTCAAGCAAAGTAGAAACATCCACCTCAAAGCGAATTGCAGCAGCAGAGGCCAACGGCCCCAAAAGCACCACAGAGCCCTTGAGAGATAGTAACATCGGGGTAAAAGAAGAAGCATCATCCAGCTGAGCGGCAGAAGCGTCAAAGACCACAAGCCGGTAGCCCCGTTTGGCCAAGGCAAAACGCATGGAAGAAAGCTCGCTTGAAGGCAAAAGATAAGACCACGCCGGGTCGCTTACCAAGACAAAGCGTTCAAAGGCCACAAAGTAAACAAGTGCAAGCACCGCCACGATTAAAAGCAAAAAAATACACAGCCCGAGCAAAACCTTTGTCTTTCTTTTCATATTGAAAACTTTACCCACCTTCTTGGCAGCAGTCAAG
>CAVKHB010000025.1:5433-5902 GCA_963656005.1 Coriobacteriaceae bacterium | reverse complement strand
TTTCTTGACGCTCTAACACACTAGTTAGTATTATTAGGGCATAGGAGATAACCTAATGACTTCTTACAAAGATCTGGGTCTGGTAAACACCCGCGAAATGTTTGCCAAGGCAGTTAAGGGCGGATATGCCATTCCTGCTTACAATTTTAACAACATGGAACAGCTTCAGGCCATCATTATGGCTTGTGTTGAGACAAAGTCACCAGTCATCCTTCAGGTTTCCAAGGGTGCAAGAGACTATGCCAACATCAACCTTCTCAGAAACATGGCCAGAGGTGCAACAGAGTATGCACATGAACTAGGCTACGACATTCCAATTGTCCTTCACTTGGACCATGGCGATAGCTTTGAGACCTGCAAAGACTGTATTGACAACGGCTTCTCATCTGTCATGATTGACGGCTCAAGCCTCCCTTACGAGGAAAACATTGCAGTCACCAAGAAAGTTGTTGAGTATGCACACCAGTTC
>CAVKHB010000025.1:0-5396 GCA_963656005.1 Coriobacteriaceae bacterium | reverse complement strand
AACTTGGAGTACTTGCCGGCATTGAAGACGAAGTCTCCGCCGCACAGTCACACTACACACAGCCATCGGAAGTAATTGACTTTGTTTCCAAGACTGGCGTTGACTCACTTGCAATTTCCATTGGAACAAGCCACGGCGCAAACAAGTTCACTCCAGAGCAGTGCACCCGCAACGCAGATGGCGTCCTCATTCCACCTCCACTTCGCTTTGACATTCTCGCAGAGATTGAGCAGAAGCTCCCAGGCTTCCCAATTGTTCTCCACGGCTCATCATCCGTACCACAGGAATACGTCAAGATGATTAACGAGCACGGCGGAAAACTCAAAGACAGCGTAGGCATCCCTGAAGATCAGCTCAGACAGGCAGCCAAGAGCGCCGTTTGTAAGATTAACATTGATAGCGATGGCCGTTTGGCAATGACCGGCACAATCAGACGCATCTTTGACGAGCATCCAGAAGTCTTTGACCCAAGAAAATATCTTGGACCAGCACGTACAGCCCTCAAGGAGATGTATGAACACAAGAACCGCGATGTCCTCGGCTCAGCAGGCAAGGCCTGATTTGCCTATCCCGATATTTTAGGTCCTTAATACAGGGCGTTTGTTCAGAATTGTTCAGGATTCTGAAAACAAACGCCCTTTTTTTATTGTCTGTCTATCCCATTTCGTGATATATTTCTTTTCACTGATAGGTTTTTCAAAAACCTTTAAACTATTTGATAGAGAGGGAAGCTTGGCTACAAAAGAACTTAGGATCAACAGGCAAATACGTGCAAAAGAAGTATTCCTGATTGATGAAGAGAATCAGAAGAAAGGCGTTATGAATTTCTTTGATGCATTAGCATTAGCAGAAGAAGCAGGATTGGATTTAGTGGAAATTTCTCCAAACGTAGATCCTCCAGTATGCAAAATCATAGACTACGGCAAATACCGTTATGAACAACAAAAGAAGCTCAAGGAAGCCAAGAAGAACCAGACTATCATCAAGATGAGAGAAATTAGGATGCAGCCCAAGATTGACAAGCATGATCTTGAGGTCAAATCCAAAGCAATTGGCGAATTCCTTGCAGAAGGAGACAAGTGCAAAGTTACTATCAGATTCAGAGGTAGAGAGCTCGCCCACACAGAACTAGGAAAGGAAGTGCTGGACAGAATACTTGAAATGCTTACTGAAAAAGAAGTACTATACAACGTGGATTCGCAGCCCACCATGGAAGGCAGAAACATGTCAATGCTTCTAAGCCCAGCCAAGCAGGGAGCGAAAAAAAATAGTTAAAAATCTCCGTATGGAGATTTAAATAGTAGTTGTTAGGGGTTCTTGTTCCCTAACGGCGCTTATAAGGGGTAAAAAAATGCCTAAGATGAAAACAAGAAAGTCCGCAGCAAAGCGGTACAAGGTCACCGGAACTGGCAAAGTCATGTTCAAGAAACAGGGTCTTCGCCATATTCTCACCAAGAAGACCACAAAGCGCAAGAGAAATCTTCGCGCCGCTGGAATTCTCTCTGAAGTGGAAGCAAAGAACGTAAGAAAAATGCTTCCTTATGTCTAAGAAGGAGGGTGTGAATTATGCCAAGAGCAGTTGACGGAACCAAACACAAAGACAGACGAAAGAAGATTATGAACCTTGCAAAGGGTTACTATGGTCGCAGAAGCACCAACAACCGTATTGCAAAGGACGCAGTCGCAAAAGCTGGACAGTATGCTTACCGTGGCAGAAAAGAGAAGAAAAGAGATTTCAGAAAGCTCTGGATCGCTAGAATCTCCGCCGCAGTCAGAGCTGAAGGACTTTCCTACTCCCAGTTCATGCATGCAATGAAGATGGCAAACATTGACATCAACAGAAAGGTTCTTTCTAACATGGCAATTGAAGACAAGGCAACCTTTAGCGCATTGGTTGCTGAGGCAAAGAAAGCCCTCAACGTCTGAACTTTTTAAGCCTGCACTAATCTGCAGGCTTTTTGAATTTTAATTTTATTAGAGTTTTTGCCCTGCAAAACCTCATTTAGAACAACGGAGGATAAAATTATGACAGTTTATGAGAACATGCTTCTTCTTGAAGAAAGAGTAAAAAAGGCAGTAGCTTACATTAACAAACTAAGAGCTGATAATGAGGACTTAAAAAGAAACATCAAGCTCATAACCAGCCATAATGAAGAGCTTCAGTCTTACGTTGACAACTACAAAGAAGACACAGAGCGCATCAACAAGAGCATTGAGGCCTCTCTTGAGACTCTCAATGATGTTGGTCTTGATAACCTTGACCTCAGCCTTGAAGATCTTGAATCCGCAGAGCAGTTCTCTGCTATTGGTGGCGACGCTATTGATGTTGGCGACATCTCTGACATTGATCTCTAATTCCAGTTCCGTTCTACAACTAATAATTGATTCGTTCTGGAAGATACTAAAGCCAGGTCTTCTATATACAATTCCACTGACTCTCATCTCGTTCTCTTTAGCACTTGTAATAGCTACGGTCGTAGCCCTAATTCAAGTAGCAAAGGTACCCGTGTTAAAATCCTTGGCAAGATTCTACATTTGGGTAATCAGAGGAACCCCACTTTTAGTCCAACTCTTTGTAATCTTCTTTGGCCTACCAAGGTTAGGAATACTAATAAATCCCTTCCCCGCCGCCGTGATAGTTTTCTCCATAAATGAGGGAGCTTACTCGGCCGAGACCATAAGGGCGGCAATAGAATCGGTGCCCCGTGGACAGCTTGAGGCCGGAGAATGTGTGGGCTTAAGCTGGTTACAGGCCATCAAACGCATAGTTTTGCCACAAGCACTAAGGACAGCTTTCCCCACCCTTTTTAACTCGCTAATCAGTATGCTTAAGGACACAAGCCTGGCTGCAAACATCACGGTAACGGAGATGTTCATGCAAACTCAGCGCATAGTTGCCCGCACTTACGAACCCCTAATTCTCTACATGGAAGTAGGCTTTATTTACCTACTAATGTGCACCATCCTGACAAAGGTCCAAGCCTGGGGAGAAAAACGCCTTAACGCAAAAGGCGTGCAGCGGGTATAGGAGCTAAACATGATTTTGAAAGTAGAAAACATCCACAAAACGTTTGGCTCAAGAGAGGTTCTTAAAGGCATCGGGCTAGAAGTCTCAAAAGGCGATGTCGTGGCCATCCTAGGTCCCAGCGGCTCAGGCAAAACCACGCTATTGAGGTGTATAGCCTTCTTGGAGCGTGCAGAAAGCGGCACCATCACCTTTGACGGGCACACCTACAGCGCTGCCAAGGCCACAAAAAAAGAGGTGCGCGAATTCCGCCTGCAAACCGGCTTCGTATTTCAAAGCTTCAACCTCTTTGCAAACATGACCGCCATAGAAAACGTCATGGAAGGCCTTGTCACGGCGCGCAAAATGAAAAAAGAGCAGGCCCGCCAAATAGCCGTCCAAACCCTCACCAAGGTTGGCATGCTAGACTGGGCCAACAGCTACCCATCCCAGCTCTCGGGCGGCCAACAACAGCGAGTAGCCATCGCACGCGCCATTGCCACAAACCCCCAAGTCATCTTCTTTGACGAGCCCACCAGCGCCCTAGACCCCGAGCTCACCACCGAAGTCCTCTCCGTCATGCGCACGCTAGCCCAAGAAGGCATGACCATGCTAATTGTCACCCACGAAATGGCCTTCGCACGTCAGGTGGTCACCAGATGCATCTTCATGGAAAACGGCGTGGTGGTAGAAGAAGGCCCCACCGCCAGCTTTTTCAGCTCCCCCAAAGAGCCACGCACCCGCGAATTCCTCTCCCGCCTCCACTACCCCGATATCTCTTAGGTGTTTTCTTTTTTTGAAACATCTGTTTGTAATGAGCGGTTTGTAATGAGCTTGCATCCCGCGAAAAAGCCTGCTAAAATAAAATTGATTTTAGATTAGAAGGGTTTTTGTATGTATATTGAAAGACAATTAGAGAAACTTTTCCTTGAAACCTCAGCAAATTTCAAAGCGGTTTTACTTACTGGGCCAAGACAAGCAGGCAAAACCTCCATGCTAAAACATCTGCAAAAAACCACTGGGGCAAGAACTTATGTTTCAATGGATGATGACACTCAAAGAAGAATCGCAAAAGAGGATCCCGCCCTATTTTTTCAAATGTTCAAGCCCCCAATCATAATTGATGAAGTTCAAAAAGCTCCCGAATTATTCGAACAAATAAAGCTTATTTGCGACGAAAGCGATACCACAGGCCTTTTTTGGCTTACAGGCTCACAAAAATATGGACTACTAAAGAAATCCAGCGAAACCTTAACTGGAAGAGTAGCAATTCTCAATCTTTATGGCCTATCCTCAGACGAAAAGAACAACCTTATTTCTGACAATGACATTGACTTCTCATACAACTCTTTGCTGGCCTATTGTAACAAACGTCCAACCGTCGATATAACAGAAACTTATGAAAGAATCTTTAAAGGAGGCTACCCTGCCGTACTAGATATGACCTCACGAATGCGAAAAATCTACTACGACTCCTACATAGATACCTATCTAATGCGAGACATCCTTGAAGATACAGGAATTAAAGACGTTTATAAATTTAAAAAATTTCTCACTGCCTGTGCGTCCATCAACTCCAATCTAGTCAATTACGCAACCTTGGCAGATGCCGCCAGCATCTCCCAACCAACAGCTAAAACGTGGCTTGGAATCTTGGAGGCCTTAGGAATTATCTTTCTCTTGGATGTGTATTCCAATAATCTGCTAACAAGCACAATAAAAACCCCAAAACTCTATTTTTGGGACACAGGGCTGTGCGCCTACCTTTGTGGTTGGGATAACGCTCAAACTCTTTGCAATGGAGCCTCAAGTGGAGCCTTTCTAGAAAACTATGTCATCTCAGAACTTATCAAAGGCTGTATATACCGTGGCTCCCAATCAAAGTTCTACTACTACAGAGACAAAACAGGCAAAGAAATAGACTTAATAATTGAAAAAAACCAAACAATAACACCTTTTGAAATCAAACGAACAGCAAGCCCCAACAAATCCATGGCTTCATCGTTCTCTTCAATAAAAGTTATCTCCCCCTATTCAAAAGGCACAGGAGCAATAATCTGCTCTCAAAGCAAAGTGCTAATGCTATCCCAAGACATCCTCTCCGTCCCCCTTGCCTTAATCTAAGCGCTTAAAAGAGAAGATCTTTAGAGGAGCGTATCATCAAGAAGGAAATCAATAACACCTATATTAAGAATTCCTTGTTCGTTGTACCATCTTTTTGAGATATCATGACGCACAATAATCTTTTGGAAAAAGTCTCCAGTAAGCGAGAGGGGTTTGTTTTCTAATCTTTCTTTTTCTTCGCTTTCCATAGCATATGCGGACTGGAGGTATACCTTCTTTCCTCCCTTTGTAGCAAGGAAATCTATCTCTCTTGGAGTCATTGTTTTTC
>CAVKHB010000024.1:0-10046 GCA_963656005.1 Coriobacteriaceae bacterium | reverse complement strand
GTTATGGGTTAAGGAGGGTTGGAAAGAATGTATAAATATCCAGAAAGTCTACCGCTATTTGAAATGGGATGGAGCACTACTCCACAGATTTCCATACTAGAATCAACGCCAGAGCGAGGGCCAAGTAAGAGGCGCCGTCTTACCACCAGCAAAACCGACATCCTTACAGGCACCTGTATGATGAACAGCTCTCAGCTTGCTACCTTTATTGATTTTTGGGAAAACAAGATCTCTGACGGAGTAGATCAGTTTGAGTATCCGGATTTTGTTTATAGCAACGAGTATAGGACTGCTCGCTTTAAGGGTTCCTACTCTTTTACAAAAGAAGATGAAAATCTGTACCAAATAAGCATTGAATTGGAGCTTTTACCATGATTGTAACCAAAGAAACAAAACAGGCTATCTATAGCACAGAGTGTGAGACTGTTTTTTGTAACGTCTTAATTTTACAGCATCCTGACTTTGAAAAAGATCTTAAGTTTATAGACAATACAGAAGATATCGGGCTTTATAGCGCACGTGGCTTTGATTTTACCCCACCAACCTATGGCTCTGTGGATGAAGCTAGTACCATCACCATAGATGATGTAGACCGCATCCTTGCCAAGGCCTTCCAAGAGATAGGAAATGATGCTGCCTCCGCCCAGGTAGGGCTTATAGACACAGAAAACCCAGAAACCATGATAGATGGGCCATATAAATATAAAGTAGAGTCTTTTTCAAAAAGTAGCTCAGATGGAAAGGTAACCTTATCACTGCAAAGATTAGCAAGCTTAGACTGTAAAGCCTCTGCCAAAACTTATAGCGCAACTGTCTTTCCGGGGCTCTTTGGATGATAGAAAAGTACCTAAAAATACCCTATAAAGCCGGCGGAAGATCAAAAAGTGGCTGTGATTGCTGGGGTTTCATTTGTCTTATTATTAAAGAAGAGAAAGGCATAGAACTTCCTTCATATGATGAGGTGGATGAAACCAAGACCGATGGGCTTGAGACTTCATACCAGAAGCTCTCAGGCCCTCAAGATTGGGCTATTGTTCTTATGCAACAACGCAAGAACCACGCCCACGTTGGCCTTTATTTGAAAGGCTTTATTCTTCATATGACACACAGTGGAGCCTGTTTTGTGCCTGCCTCTAGACTTAAACAGTATGAGGTTAAGGGGTATTATAGTGTACAAAGTAAGGCTCATAGAGAACATCTTTGAAAATCACGTTGCAGAATTTACTCTTACAGAGAAGATGACCGTAGGCCAGATTAGAGAGCTCTTAAAGCTAGACAATCAGGCCAAATTCTTTCAAAACGGAAAAGAACTAAAAGACAGCCAAACCCCAAAAGAAGGCTCTTTTACAATAAAGTTGGTTCCTGGCACTTTCACAACCGCAGTAGCCATCATCAGCGTTGTCATTGCAATCTCGGCTGTAGTTATAGGCCTTGTTGCCCTTTCTAATCTCAACAACACTAAATTCCCAAACCTCTCCAACTCTAACGCATCCCTTAGAGGCTCCACCAACAACGCTAGAAAAAGCGAGCGCCTTCCTCTTTTATTGGGCAAGCACAGGGTCTATCCCGATGTTGCTGCTCTTCCCTTCTCTTCGTACCAGGGTCACAATCAATATCTACATCAGCTTTTTTGCTTTGGCTATAACGATGTTGTTATAGACTACTCAACTTTAAAGATAGGCGAGACTCTTATCTCTTACTACGAAGACTGCACCTACAACGTAGATCTTGGCGATATTTACCCTTCAAGAGTCGTTGAAAACGTGTATCAATTGCAGTTAAAAAATGATGGCTCATCTTCCCCTATTGTGCGCTCAACAGCATCGGCCTGTAAAAAAATAGAAGTGGGCCTTATGGCGCCCAATGGCATATACAAATATGAAGGAGAAGACAAAAAGAGCCTTTCTATTGGCATTAAGATTGATTGGCGCGTTCCAGATGGCTCCTGGAATACAGCCTATGAGGAGACTCTTAGCCTTAACACTGATAAGTGGCGCAAGATGTACTCTATCACGCCAACAGGCAGCACAGATGACATCTATGAAGTTCGCGTGCAAAGAACAACACAAGAAGCCCAGGAGCTTCAGGTAAGTGATTCTTTATACTTAGATGTAATTAAGAGTTTTGTAGGTCTGGACGAAGAAGCGTCTCTTCCGGTCACCACCGATAATCTTCAGCTTGTTTCGTTAAAAACTAAAGCCACAGACCAATTAAACGGTATTATTGATAGTTTCAACGCTATTTGTACGCTTAAAACACGCGCTTGGGACGGTCTTGGAACAGGATCTTCTCACTGGACGGCCCAAGCAACTAGAAATCCAGCTAGTGCTATTTTATACCTTTTGACCAACTCTAATGCCAATGCAGAACCTGTAGAAGATAGTCTTATTGACTGGGCATCCTTTGAAGAGTTCTATCAATTTTGTGAGGACTATGGCTTTAATTGCGACGCCTGGGTTACAACAGAATACACCGTATTACAGCTTTGTGAGTTCATAGCAGCATCTAACATGGCTGAGATGGTAATTCAGTGCGATAAGATCTCAATCAGAGCAGAAAAAGCCCAAGAAAGTGTTGTTCAGCTCTTTACTCCGCGCAATGCCTGGGATTTTGAAATGATCCGCTCTTTTGAATCAAAACCCAAAAACATAACAGTAAACTTTGATGATGAAACAAAAGGCTATGTTCAGGTAGAACGCAAGGTGGCTTTAAATGATAGTGGCTCTATTGTCTTTGACACAGAAGTTGAAGGCGATAGCCTAACTATAGACTCTTTTGGTGTTACAAGCGCAACTCAAGCAGCTCGTCTTGGAGCGCAAAAGCTTAAGCTCCTATACTCTCAAACTAGAACATACTCATGGAAAAGCGATATTGAAGGCATTTTTTGTCTTCCTGGTGATGTTGTACTCTTGGAAAACGATAACTTCCTTCTTGGCCTTGGAGAAGGAAGAATTAAGAAGATTCTCTACAGCAACTCTAAGATAACCGGAATAAAGCTGGATGCTCGCATGAAGATGGTATCTGGCTCTTCCTATGGTGTGAGAATCAGAACAAGCTCCGCTATTTTAGACAGTCTTCCGGTTGTAACAGTGGCAGGAGAAGACTGGACGCTAACATTCCAGAGCCCACAAGAAACATCTATAGATATAAATGTTGGAGATCTTGTTGCCTTTGGCGAGTTTAAGACAGAGTCCCACAAAGTCCTAATAACAGATATTACTCCAGATCAAAACAGATCCTGCTCTTTTAAAGGCGTTGATTACTCAGAGGCTGCCTATAGCCAAGAACTCACTATCCCCTCTTACGACAGCGGTCTTTCAGTATATCCATCAGACGGCGGAGAAGTTGGAGCTTCCGGCCAAATCAGTGTACCTCGTTATTACGTTTATGGAACCAAGGGAGAGAAAGGTGAAAAAGGTGATACCGGAAGCCAAGGCGAAAAAGGTGATAAGGGGGACAAAGGAGATACCGGGGCCACTGGTGCGCAGGGACCTAAAGGAGAGAAAGGTGAAGATGGCCTTACTGTTAAAATTCAGTACTGCTACTCTAGTTCTTTAGTAAACCCCAATCTTGAAAATCAGCTTTCTTGGGGCGAGAATTCAATAGCTTGGTCAAATGAAGACCTCTACTGGATAGCCTGGAAGGAAGACACTCTAGCCGAAAAAGAGGGTTATTACATTTGGTGTCGTATAGGCCTTGGAGAGAACCCTGAAAAGTGGACTTATGCGCGCTTAACTGGTGCCAAAGGTGATGAGGGAGAATCTGGAGTAGCGGCTCAAGTATGTGCGATTACTTGCAACAAGAGTGTTGTCACTCGAAACGACAGACTAACAACACAGGACCTTTATGTTTTTACTACAGAAGTGCAAGGTTACTCGTCAACCCCTACTGTAAAAATAACTTGTGGCTCTGATATAACCACGCTTGCGCTCTCCCAATCTAATACCAAATGGCTAGGCCCTTTTGCGCAAAACCATTATATGGCCAAAGCTATCACTGCTACGGTGTATCTCGATGATGTTGAAATGGATTCCATTACTCTCGGTGTGGTAGACGAAACAGAACACGGAGTGTATCTCGGTGTTTTTGCGTCTCATCCAACGACAGAAACAGGAACACGCTTCGTTAAAGGCGACAGTTATTTCAACTCAACAGATAACCTTCTTTATACTTACGGCACACATGGAGGAGCAACGGGGTGGTATCTTCTATCGGCTTATGAAAAAAGTGAACTTTCTTACGAAGAACGAGGCTCTATCCTCGCTAAAGGCATGAGTGATGCTCTAAGCACGATTAAAGAAGGCACTGTCACAAAGTCTGATTATGCCTATCTCAATAGTCTTATTGTTGGTATAGTTACTGCAACGTATATAGGCTCTAGAGTTATTCAATTAAAAAAAGATACAGACGGAAAAGGTGGTGTTATTGCTTCAAGTGGTATTAGCACAGAAACTAGCAAGGATGTAGACGTCACGACTGGACTTCTTACAAAAGAAGGTTTTAGGTTTGAGGACGATGGCTCACTAAGGGCAAATAAGCTCTTTTTAGGTTTAAGCTCGGGTGATAACAAGATAATCATTGATAATACTTCAATCAGATGCATTAATGGCAATAGTAACGTTTTATGGGAACTACTTCCAAACGGTTCTATTGTTGCAGATAATCTCAAAGCTAAAGGAGATATTACAGCTTCTAGTCTTTCTTGCAACGCATTAACTACACAAGAGCCAGTAGGTAATAAAGTCTTTAAGTCTAGTGAAACTCTATTTACAAAAGAACTCTTTTCTAGCTCAGAAGCTCTGCAGTGGATAATCGACAAATACACTGGTAACACAATTCCAACAAATGAAAGTGCGTTTATCTCAAGTGGTTGGACTTATAACGGAAAGTCTATCAACCATATCGCCTTTGGAGTGTATGCAATTTCTAGTAACGTAACTGGCGACAAAGCAGACCACACACCTTTAATTTTAGGCACGGAATACTACAACTCAAAGACCATCAATGCTGGAAACAACAAGCAGATATTCAACCGAATGCTAAACAATTATTCCTTTCCGATTTGGGTTTATGCAGACATATCTCTCGGTGGAATAATGAACAAGATTGCCACATCTGTCTATCATAGTAAAGATGGCTCATGGCTATATGATTATGCTGATGGAGCAAATGCATGGATTTGTTTGATGCCAAACCAAGAAATTATCGTCAAGGCAAGTTCGTGGGCATGGTGGGGTTCTCAAACAGCTAGAACTTGGCTTAGAGTATATCCATCATATAACAACCTATGCTTTGCTTCGCATCCAGTAGAGGTTACAAGCCTAAGAGGTATAACTTACGAAGTCACAGAAACGGCTCATAAATACAATCTCTGCAGCATAGCTTTACCAACAGGACATCCAAATACTCTTGTTGTTGTCCTAAACGGAAAAACAAAAGGAACAGCAAATCTTGCAGACACAAAGTATGTTAGTTTTAGAGCCACTGGTGGAGCAGTAACTAAATATTGCTCTGCTAGTTTTGCTGTAGATGATAATTATACATGGGTGTGGCATATTTCGGACATTCCTAGTGACGCAACAGCTTTAGATTTGTGTGTTGAATTACAACAGACAGAGGCCGTTACGGACAGCGAAGGAGTAACTACAAACCAAACTGTCGATTATGACCTCATAATCTCTCGTTTGGTTTATGCCGTCTGTTACAACTATGAGGCTCATAACGCTTTAATTAGATACGATAACGGCTCTTTGCAATACATAGGCTCGAAGAGGAGCTATGTCCAAGGTACATTCTCGGAAGTAGGTGTTGTACGTTATGCCTCTAGCTCTATTTATAACCAAATTAAAACGGCTTTAGGTGTTGAAAACGGTGAATATAACATAACAACAGAAGACACAACTATTACAGTAGATGACGAAACCAAAACCATTCCTGCAACCTCAATAACAATCGATGGCACTACCTATACTGGTATGTCAAAAATGATTGTAGCAGACACATACATAAGTTTTTGGGGCGATACATCATCTGTTATTATCTACTCTGGAGGCTACAACTCCACGGGTGCTGGCTCAGCTAATGATGGTGGCTGGTATGGAGATGCTTACTTAAGAGCCGAGGCAACAATATCGGTATTAACTCAACCCTTGGGAGCGTCCACAGCACTGCTCTTTCCGAAAGCTAATAACACGTATGACTTAGGAAAAAAAGACAGTATATACAGAACCTTATATGTAAACGAGATCAAGAGTGTTAAAACTTATGGCGCAGTCTTTAACTAGGAGAAGTCATGGCAACATCAGGCAGTCTTATACAACAGCCTAATTTCGCAACTCAATGGGCGATGAAGTACGAGAACAAGAACCACAGCTCTAAAGATAACACGCACTATCTGTATATTTGTGCCCCTTGCTGGTACATAGTAGTCAACGCAAATTACGCAATCCTCGGTGGCTCTGGTATCGTGCAAGTGTGTTGCGACTACTACAACGGAGATGATTGGGTTGAAGGTACACGGCAAGAAGTCAGTGGTGTAAATGGTGCCGTGCAAAAGCGATTTAGCCACAACAGAGATGAAGGCAACCGTGATGTCTGCTATGACAATGAATATCCACTATGGCGAATCCGTTACTGGTCTAGCAGAGCCAACGACAACTGGAACATCTCTTTTTACGCAGGTGGCTGGGGTATGGCAGTAGACACTAGTGGCAATCCTATTAACTACCCCACAGGCAAGCATATTTTTTCTCGTGGCAGAACTGGAGATAACACTATGATGCACGATAGTGGCTCAACAGACGCTAGCGATGATGTAGTCAACACAATCTTTAACTCAACCAATCGCAGAGGCAGTTTAATAGACGCAAACGATGATAGCGAACTTATTAACATTCCGTGGAAAGAAACAACAACATAAGGAGTAATTATGGGATTAAAACTTACAGTAAACAAAGCAGACAACGCTTTATATGCAGACTTTATAGACGCATACTGGCGTATTGACAACATTGTTTTTTCGAACGCAAACGGCGTGGGTTATGTAGCCTTTGAATTAAACACATATCCGTCTCGTGAATCAGCGAACATAAACAAAAGCCCGATTGCAAGCAACACTTTTCCAATCGGCGGTACAACGGCTATTGCATACTCAACCAAGATACGCACATGGCTTGCCTCCTTTAAGACAGCAGAAGTTTTTACAGACGGAATACCACTAACCGAGGCAGGACAAAAAGACGTGCTATACGCTCTTGTTAAGAGCTATACAAACTTAAGTTTTGAAGATGTTTTGGAAGACTAGGAGGAAATTATGGCAACAAAAGATTTAAGCGTAAACACACTTACACCAAAGTCTACGGACAAGATTTTGGTCGTTGATGCAGAGGATAACGGCGGACATGAAACACTGTCATCAATTAAGTCTTTTATCAACTCAGACAATTATACAAAGGCTCAAGTTGATAGCAAAGATAGTGCATTATCTTCTCGCATATCCATCCTTGAATCAGCCGTTAAAAACAAATGGTGGGGCTTGGATATGAACGAAAATACGGGCGCTTTTACTCGTATCGGCTCAGATGTAAGCAAGATGACCTTCACGCCTGCTCCAAGTTCGGCAGATACAGACGGCCCCGTAAAGGTAACTAGTGGCTTTGACAATCTCTATCCGTGGTGTGCAATCAGGCAATGCAAGATGGACGATAACGGCAACATCCTTGCATATAGTGATGATAGCTACTATGACAGCGTTGACGGCGATTATATGACAGAGCTCCCACTTACTTATTATGCAGAGTTCAAAGTTATGGTTGATGGGGTTAAACACCATGTAATAGCCATAAGTGGCTCTGATGATGCAGGTAGCGAGCTTGCCTCTTTGTATGGCGAGGCAATTGAAGGCTCAAAGAGCTTTGCTCCCGAGAAAATCTTTGTCACACCAAAAGGGAACGTTGTCCAGCACGCTTATATTGCTCGCCTTTTAGCAGATAGTACCTATCACTCAAAGCCCAACACAGAGCCAGTTAACAACAGTGGTGTAGATATTCGCACAAACACTGCAAGCAAGGGCGACGGCAAGTGGTGTAGCTATGATGCTATGATGAGAACATTCCTTGTACATCTCATGGCTATTGAGGCAGGTAAATTTGACGTTAAGAGCACTTATGGACAAGGTGTAAACGATACAAGCTTCTCATGGTCAAAAGCTAATCCAATCACTGTTGCGGTTGAAAATCAATCGTATGTTATTGTCAGCAACGCTACAGCTAACAAGTTTAACGTAGGCTTAGATGTATTTGTTGCAACATCATATAGCGGTAAAACTTATAGTGGCACTATTACAGCTATTGAAACGTACGACGATAATAATAAGAAAATCACTCTTGATTGTGAGCCGTTTACATCAACAACAGAGCATGATATACACGCTATGAATCAGAAAGTTACTTCTAGCATGGTTGATAGCTTTAATGGTGGTAGTGGCTGGTATAAGCGTGGCGCAAGACCGAATCAAAAGTCTAATGTCTGTTATCGTGGTATTTGGGACTTATGGGGCAATCTGTATCAATGGGTTGATGGCTTTATGAGTGGAGGGACTGCTAGCGATTATCTTTATCTTTGCTTTGACCAAAGTAAGTATAAAAACGCTAACAGCACACCAGTTGGAGCAGATGGCTGGATAAATACTCAAAAATATATCAACGTAAATAACGGCTATCAGAAAACCGTTGGACTACAAAACGGGGTGCATATTCCAGAAAGCATTGGCGGTGGCTCTAATACTTATATCGGTGCATACACTTACTACTTTAGTGCAGGTTCTTACTGGCACACTGCCGTTAGGCTCTTGATTGGTGGCGGCAGCTTCAACTACGGCGACAACGTTTCTCCGCTGTGCGTGTATGGGAACTACTCTCCGTCTGGGCGGAACATCGGCTTAGCCTCCCGCTTTATCCGCCAGAACCTGGGGGTCTAAGGGGGCTAGCCCCCTTATCGTTTTTTATAGTTAATCTTCTTATTTAGATAAGATGTCATAAGCAGGGCTATTGGGTAACGGGCTCTTGATTGGTGGCGGCAACTTCAACAACGGCGACAACGTTTCTCCGCTGTACGTGAATGGGAACTACTCTCCGTCTGAACGGAACATCAACTTAGCCTCCCGCTTTATCCTCTGTATTGCGTCTTATAGACGACAAGCCCAATAGCCGTGGAGCAATGCTCGTAATTTGCAGGTCACGTCCTTTAGTAACTGAAATATTGTGAAAGAGGGCTAAGCAAGAAGGATAAACGGAGGTGTGACCAAATGAAAAGTTGGAAAAATGTTACCTTAGAGAACATTTGCGATAATGATAACGTGCGCTATGCCAAAAAGATGGCAAGTAAGGGCAAAAGAGAGCGTAAATCTGTTATAGACATGACAGATGACAAGCTCGCCCTTCTTGCGGATACAATGCTAAAAGGAACATACAAGCCTGAGCCTACACGGCGTTTTAACAGAGTAGACAAGTACACGGGCAAGGTACGCACAATAGATTGCCCTGCCTTTGTTGACCAAGTTGTAGACCACGCCATTGTTCAAGTTTTAGAACCTTATATGACTAAACATTTTTATTATGGTTCTTGTGCTTCAATTGATGGTAAAGGCATAAACTATGCAAGAAAACTAATAAGGCGGGGTGCTATTAAAAACAGAAAAGGTACACACTATGTTATAAAAGCCGATATTCGCAAATTCTATCAGAATGTAGACTTATCTATCCTTGTGTCAAAACTTGCAAAATACATACGAGATAAGCGTGTTTTGGCTTTAATTCGAGTGCGCATATCACAGACGGAAAAAGGCTTGTTACTTGGCTCTTATTTGTCGCAATGGCTTGCAAATTTCTATCTGACAAGTGTTGACAGAGCAATAGAGAAAATACAGCCAAAAGTCTATGTGCGATACATGGATAACATCTCAATCGTTGTAACAAGCAGGCGAAAAATCAAATCAGCGGAACAAGCGCTAAAGGAAGAATGTAGTGCCTTAAATATCCAAATTAAAG
>CAVKHB010000023.1:0-10104 GCA_963656005.1 Coriobacteriaceae bacterium | reverse complement strand
ATCGTAGAGATGAATACTCTCAGAAAGCGCCTTTCAGCTGTAAAGGGCGGTAAATTTGCACAAATTTGTGCCCCAGCGCATGTTTTTGCCATTGTCCTTTCAGACATCATTGGAGATCCTTTGGATATGATAGCCTCTGGTCCAGCTTACCCGGATTCTTCAACCACAGAGCAGGCTAGAGAGATTGTTGAAAAGTATTCCTTAAAACTTTCAGACGCAGCTAGAAGTCTTATTGAAAAACCAACCCCTAAGGTTCTTGAAAACGTGACCACTTATGTTACAGGTAGCGTTAAGCAGTTGTGCCTTTCAGCTTCAAGGACTGCATCCAGTCTAGGCTACGAACCAATTTTCTTGACAGCAAGTCTCAACTGTGAAGCCAGAGATGCTGGAATGTTCCTTGCTGCAATAGCTAGAGACAACGAAGCTTCAGGCAAAAAGTTGGCATTCATTGCTGGAGGAGAGACAGTTGTTCACCTAACCGGAAAAGGTAAGGGTGGTAGAAACCAAGAAATTGCTTTGGCTGCCGCAGATGGAATAAGAGGTGTCAAAAAGTGTTGTATCTTCTCAGTTGGAAGCGATGGCACAGATGGACCAACGGATGCCGCTGGTGGCTGTGTTGATCAAGAAACTGCAGCTATCCTTGACAATAAGGGCATTGTTATCTCTTCTGTTCTTAAAAATAATGATGCTTATAATGCTCTTAAGGCTGCCGATGCTCTTGTTATCACAGGCCCAACTGGCACTAATGTAAACGACCTAACTGTTCTTCTTTTGAATTGAAAAATTTCACTATTTTTTACTATTCTTAGCCGAGATAGATTAGTTTTAGAATCCATACAATAAGGCGTGCAGGTAGGATTTTTGCTAAAAGGGCTAGAGCTTTATAATCTAGCCCTACAGCACATCTTACTTTGGGATTGTTTTTCTTAATTTGCTTTAGAAATACTTTTGCAACGCTTACAGCAGGTTTGCCATTAGTCTCATCCTTTGCCATGTGAGCTACAGCTTTTTGGCAGGAATCAAAGTATGGAGAGCTCTCCGGCTCATCACTGGTTCTAGCTTTTGTAAATCCAGTTTTTGTGTCTCCAGGTTCAACGAGGCAAACTCTAACTCCAAATTGAGAAGCCTCCATTCTTAAGGCCACTGCATAAGCCTCTAGGGCGTATTTTGAGCTACTGTAATGACTTTGATATGGAATAGGAACTAGACCTGCCACAGAACTGGTAATGAGCACCAAGGATTTTGCATTCTTTCTCAACAGTGGCAGGAAAACGGAATTGACGTTCAAGACTCCAAAGTAGTTGGTCTCCATTTGTGCTTTTGCTCTGTCTAGCGGTGTCATTTCGGCTGAGCCGCTTATTCCAAAACCTGCACAATGTATGATAATTCCAAGTTCTTTGACGTTCTCAGAGGCCTTTTTTACAGAATCCAAAGAGGTAACATCCATTTCCAAGGGTATAATTTTACCATCAGAATTTTCTACTATTGAAGATTCTTGTGGGTGTCTTGATGCCGCATAAACAGTAAAACCATTCTTACAAAGCAAATTAGCTGTCTCAAGTCCAATCCCACTTGAGGCGCCTGTAATGAGGACAACTTTTTTGTAATGGGTTTTGATTGGCATTCTTATTCCTCAGTTATACCTTAATAAAAACCAAAGAGACCCTTTTTGACATAAGGCTCAGTTTTAACACCAAGCACTCTGTAGCCGGTTTCTTCAATGGTCTTTTTGAGTTCGTCTTCGTTGATAGCTTCTTCTGAGACAATTTCTGCTGTTCCATTTTTGTGGGAGGCACGAACCTTTTTAACCTTAAAGGCTTCTCTGATTGTGTCGCAAACATGGTTCTCGCACATGTTGCAAGCCATACCATCAATGTTTACTGTTGTTTTAATCATATTAAAACCTCCAAAATAGGCAGTAGTTAGTACTGTCTAACCAAAATAAGATTATAGCTAAACAGTAAAAAGCGTCAAGACAACTCCTTCTCTGATTCTTCCTTCTGTTCCGCTTGAGCCTTGTTAAAATCATCAATGGCTTCTTTGAACATTTGTTCTGCTTGGGTTACGCAGGCTTCTAGGGAGTATTTCTTTGCAGACTCTGCATATTCAACTTCCATTTTCTTTCTGTAATCCTCATGCTCTATCCACCAGTCAATGCGCTGGGCTAGGGCATTTGGGTCATCAACAGGGAAGAGACTTTCTTCGCAAAGAGCAAATTGTGGAGTTGCACTCATTGGGCTATTGGCAATGATGGGTACAAGTCCTCCTGCAAAAGCTTCCATGCAAGACATGGCCTCAATTTCTGCCTGAGATGCATGAACATAGAGGTCACACATTGCAATAATATCTAGAAGTTCTGGCTTTGTGAAAAACTTCATAATTGGTTTTACTGGAAGGATTTCCCCCTTTTGCTCTAGATATTCCTTGCGAGGGCCTTGTCCTGCGAGAATCAGCTGAATCTTATCTCTATATTTTGAGAGATTAACTGCTTCAATTAAGATGTCTTGGCGTTTTTCTATGGAGTAACGACCAACGGTGAGAATGCAGAAATAAGGCTGAAGTTCAGGTGTCTTTGGAATTTTTCTATAAACGAAATCGGGGTCTATTCCATTGCTGATGACGTGAAGTTTCGCCTTGTAGTTGTGGGCTTTCAGCTGATCTGCAATCATCTTACTTGGGCAGTGGATATGGGTTGCATATTGGAAATTCCATTTGTTGAAAAGCCAGTAAATGAAGTCGTTGACAGGCTTTACTTCGCCCATGTGGATGGAGGACGATATGTTTTCTGGTTGCACGTGGAAGGCCATGGTGAAGGGCTTGTTTTGAGCCTTGCACTCCATCACAGTTCTCTTTGAGAGCTCAAATGGCATGTAGATGTGGACGAAATCGGCCCATGCAACGGCGTCGTGGATGGTGTTTGTGTCGTCCCATTTTGCAAATTTCATTCCTTGCTTGGTTACAAGTTTGTCGAAAACGGGCACGTGGTAAGTCTCAAGGGCATAGGTGCTCTGTCCTTCATTGGCCACGCTTAAAGGACGTACTTCGTGACCGTGCTTTTCCAAGATGGATGCGAATCTTCTAGCCGATATTGTTACACCGTTGTTTGCATCAAAAAATTGATCCGATACAAATAAAATTTTCATTTTTGCTCCTTAGTTTTTCAGAACATTTCCAATTGGAACAAAGCCTTCTCCAAGAACTTCGTAAGTGTCTTGTATAAACATAAAGGCATTGGAATCCTCTTCGTAAACTATTTTGGTTAATTGATTTATCTGTCTGTTATGCATAACTGCAATTAGTAGGGTTCTTTCTTTACCCGTGTAGGTTCCTGTTCCTTTTATTGCTGTTGCACCGTGGTCAAGTTCTGTGTTTATTCTTCTTGTTATCTCTTGACTCTTTTCGCTGATAATATAGGCAGTTTTGGCATAGCGTGTACCAAGATTAAGCATCATGTAATTTACCATGTAGGTTGAAATAAAGATGGTAATTATGCCACATAAGGCATGCTGAATTCCAAAAACAAAGACGCCTGAAAGAAGCACTATACCATCAGAAATGAAAAGTCCTGCTGCCGTAGATAGAGGAGTGTATTTGTTGATAATTTGAGCAACAATATCTGTTCCACCTGTATTTGCACCAGTTCGCATTACAAGTCCAACTCCACCACCTACGAGCCCTCCGCCAAATACTACCGAGAGTATCAAATCTAGGCTATCTGTGTAGGATAGTATTCCGTTGTAGCCTGTAAGTAGGCCAAAAAAACTTGTCCAAAGCGATATTAATATGGTTCCAGCTATGCTTTTCATTCCGTAAGCGATTCCAAAAGAGAGCACGCCGGCAATAAAGATTGGTACAGACACGCAAAGCATGGCAAGACCAGTGTCAAAACCCGTCAAATGGTAAATAATTGTTGCAATTCCATTTACACCGCCACAGGAAATTTTTCCAGGCGTTATAAAACAAGCAATTCCAAAACCGGCAACACAAGTGCCAACTGTGATATAAAGATAATCCCGTAGTTTATGAGCTTTATGTGGGGGAAGTTTAGATGTTAATTTAGAGGTTTTTCCTGCGTTATCTGCGTTTTCCATACGGTTATAATACTAACAATTATGCTAGTTCTGCAAGTTCTTCCCTTCTTGCAAAAAATGCGCGGGGGATAAGCTACACAAAAAAGAATACATGCAGTAGTATCAAGACCATGCAAAAAGATGTTCAGTTGAGGCTTCCTCCGTGGAAAGCTGCCGATGAAAAAGCCATAAGAAAAGCTCTTGGGATTGGAGATTCCACCAATGCTGCAAATTCCACGCCGTTTTTGATTCTAAAAAAATCGATTGATGCAAGACGTAAGGATATCATGGTGGATTTGGTGTGCAGAATTGACCCTGATGAGCCAATATATCAACCCGTTGAACTCAAGGATGCAGATCCTGCTTTAGGACAAGTAATTGTTGTGGGAAGTGGTCCAGCTGGTCTTTTTGCAGCGTTGACATTACTAGAAAATGGAATAAAGCCCATAGTCTTGGAGCGTGGCAAAGATGTCCATGCAAGGCGAAAGGATATAGCTCTAATTTCTACCTGTGGAAAGGTGGATGCCCAGTCTAATTACAGCTTTGGAGAGGGCGGGGCTGGAGCTTTTTCCGACGGTAAACTTTACACTCGCAGTAAGAAGCGTGGTGAGAATTCAAAAGTCTTAAATCTCTTCGTGCAATATGGAGCTGACCCTTCAATTTTGTATGAAGCGCACCCACACATTGGTACGGACAAGCTTCCCAAAATTGTTGAGAATATGCGCGAGGCTATCATCTCTCATGGTGGCGAGGTCCATTTTGAAACCCAGGCAGCAAAATTGATGCTTGACGGTAGTATTGAGGGGTCTACCATCAATCGTACTTGCGTTGGCTGCATTGTTGAAAATTTGCAAACTGGTGAACTTTCTTTTTACGAAGGGCCTGTTATCCTGGCTGTGGGCAATGCTGCACGTGATACCTTTGAAATGCTGCTTTCCTGTGGGGTTCAACTTGAGGCTAAGGATTTGGCAATGGGAGTTCGACTTGAGCACCCTCAGAACTTGATTGACTGCCTTCAATATCACAGCCCACAGGGTAGGGGAGAGTTCCTTCCAGCTGCAGAGTATAGTTTCACCACGCAGGTGCCACTATCCGAGATTGATTTTTCACGAGGGCCTTATTATGATCCCTCAAGTGAGTTTTACTCTAGCCATCCCGACAAAACTTCAATTGGTGTTTACTCTTTTTGCATGTGTCCAGGTGGCTTTGTGGTTCCTGCTGCCTCAGATGCTCAACAGGTGGTAGTCAATGGCATGTCTCCAAGTAATAGAGGTTCAAAATGGGCCAACAGTGGCATGGTTGTAGAATTCCCCACATCCCTTTTTACCGATACCCTTTTTGTTAAAAAGCATCCACTTTGTATGATTGAATTGCAAAAAAAGATTGAATATGCAACATTTTTGGCCGCTCTAGAGACTCAGAAGGCGCCATCTCAACGCATGGTTGATTTCCTAGAAGGGAAGCCTAGTTCTACTTTACCACCTTCTAGCTATGCCCCAGGGCTAACATCTTCAAACCTACGAGAGGTCTTGCCCCCATATATTACTAGTGCCTTGGCTTATGCCTTCAAAGTTTTTGGTCGCAGTGCGCATGGGTTTGAAACCAACGAGGCCATTCTCATAGGCAGCGAAACGCGCACATCAAGTCCCATTAGAATAACAAGACATCCCGATACCCTTGAAAGTGTCACTGTAAGTAATCTTTATCCCTGTGGAGAAGGAGCTGGATATGCCGGCGGTATTGTCAGTGCTGCTATTGATGGTATAAGGTGTGCTCAGATAATTGCTTCCAAAAACAACGATTCTACTCGTTAATATGGCTACAGTCTGTTATATTTCCAACAAAAGCACAGAAGTTGAGCAAAAAATATTAAAAAATGAAAAAAATTTCTCAAAATTGTAATTGAAACTCTTGACAAATTGTGTTAACTTTGCTCATGGTCTTGGGGTCTTGCTGTGTGTTTTTCTCCCCACCCCAATCCTAAAAGCGCAGTGAGATGCCCAACCTTTTTTTTATATTTTCTAGCGGCTGTTCCATGTTCGGGCCGTTTTCTTACCAATTTCATGGCTTTTTTCTCTAGCCAATGTCACTTTTTGCAAAAAATGCTTCGATTGTGACATAAATGTAACATATTTCCGCACAACTGCTGAAATATGTTACAATTTGCAGGCTGAAAGCAAAAAAACGCTTTCTTGCTCTCTTTTGGGTGAGGTGTTATCATGCGGGCATGAAAGACAAAACTGTAAAGACTAATGCCATGCGCATCCTTGAAAAGAACAATGTTTCTTATACTACGGTGACCTACGATGTGGATGAAAAGCACTTGGATGCTGTGCATATTGCGCAATCGGCAGGACTTGAGCTTGAGAAAGTTTTCAAAACAATTGTCATGGTCAATCAGTTCAAGGAACTGTTTGTGTTTTGTTTGCCGGCTCAGCTTGATATAAGTCTAAAAAAGGCGCGGGAAATTATGGGTTCAAAGAGTATTGATTTGCTTGAACTTGAGTTGCTTCAAAAATATACGGGCTACATTAGGGGAGGATGTTCTCCGCTTGGAATGATTCATAGCTATCCTACTTTTATTGAGGAACTTGCCACACTGGAAGATTTTGTATATGTAAGTGGTGGGCTGAGGGGTATTCAACTATGTTTGGCCCCTGAAGATCTTCGAAGATGTTGTAACGGGATGTTTGCATCCTTTACATAATCCTTGCAAAAACTCGTTAAAACAGAAAAAGTGCAAATGAGATAGCTCAAATGCACTTTTTTACTGGTTTTGGACTTTTCCAAAATTTGTTCTTTTTACCGGAGACGAGACTCGAACTCGAACGCCCTTGCGGACACCAGATTTTGAGTCTAGCGCGTCTACCATTCCGCCACTCCGGCATTACTGGGTTATGTTAGCCTAAAGAGGGCTTTTTTTCAAGTGTGTTTGATTTTTAACTTTTTTTGATTATATTGTATATTCAAGGACGCAGTATCAAATGGTAGAATATCCGTGTGTTTGGTCTAAGGATAAACCAAAGGGGGAGTTTATGAAGATTAGAAAGCTTGTTTTTGTTTTAATTGTGTTACTTACAAGCTTTATGGTCTTTGCCGATGACTCTCTTCTTCTTGCAGATGAACCAATTATCTATGGAGAAGAGAGCTTTATTGAAAGAATTAACGAGAAAACTGGTGGGGAGCGTGAGCCTGTAGGTGTTGTTCTAAGCGGGGGTTCTGCGAGAGCTTTTGCACACATTGGAGTTCTGCAGTACTTGGAAGAGCAGGGTATTGTTCCCGATTTCATCATAAGCAATTCAATGGGTAGTATTATTGCCCTCTTGTACAGCGCCGGTCTTAGTCCACAGCAAATTGTTCAGGTCATAACCAGTACCGATATTGGTCAGCTTTTTGATTTTACCATCCCCATCAACACTGGTTTGTTGAATGTGGACAAGTTTAAATCCTGCCTTAGTGCCTATCTGGGAGGGGATTTAAGGCTTGAGGAATTAACAATTCCCGTGATTGTAGTTTGCGAAGACATGGTAACAAAGAGGCAGGTGCTTCTTGCAGAGGGCGATTTCTACGAAATTTTGGCTGCAAGTTTTGCGCTTCCCGTCTACTTTGGTAGCGTTGAATTCAAGGATCATGTTTTAATAGACGGCGGCATTGCAAACCTCGTCCCTCTTGATGTTGCCTATAAGTATTCCAGTAATATTTTGGTTTCGACCACTTTTTATGCTGGTAAGAACTTGAATTTGAAAAATCCTTTAACAGGGCTTAACGTGAGCATTGATATTGGCAAGCGGAGACAAGGGGTGCAGGAACTTCTCAACCATCCCGATGCTGTTTGGGTGCGATGCAATGTAGAAGATTTTTCTTTCATGGATTTTGGTTCTTGTCAATTAATTGCTCAACAAGGTTATAAATCAAGCCAAGAAGTTGCCAATCAAATTGCGTCCTTTGCCACGCTTTACAATAAGGATGAACAGTCCATTAGTATTAACACTGAGTTTAAAGAAAAGCTAATTGTAAAAAGAGCCCAGTTTGAAATTCAGATACCTATAATTAAGAAGAACTATGGAATTTTTAATAGAACATCCAGTAATGGGGTATCGTCCATGTTTGGCGTCTCTCTTTCTTCGCACTCTGATAATGGCTATCTTTTAAGAGACGATTTACTTTTTGGCATAATGTATTCGTTCTCTTATAACGATTTTGATTTGAATATTGTTGCCGGTGGTTCAACAAAACTTGTTGCTTTTGGGTATGATAATTACACTGGAATTTTAAAATCTTATTCTCACGTCTTACCAACATTTAATCTTACAATGAACTACTATTTAGGTAATCATGTAAAATTTAATTTTGATGGTACCTTCTACTACAATGTTGGCTTTGATGATGGAGTTAAGGTGAATCATTCCTCTTTGCTATCTCAATCTTTGCAATATAAAAGTGGTGCCTTTAATCTTGGTTCTTTGGGTGGAGATTTCACGTTCGTTGCAAGGCAAACGCTTGAGGTTGCCTTTAAGAACAGTGGTATTACTGGTACTTACTGGGATTCTTCATTACCTGTTTCAACACTCATTGGGGAGTTTGGTTATAGCTCATCTGTGTTCTCTGCTTCTCTTGAGGCTGGTTTACAATCTTTGGGTTGGCTTGGAACTTCTAAAGCAAGGTTCTTTGGATCTACGGGTCTTGGGGTTGAATTTACCCCTTGGAAAATTCCTGTTGAGTTTGGTCTAAGCTTAAAGTCTAGAATGGCCTTTGATAAAAATGGCGAAGTTCCTGTTTTTGCTTCCGATGGTTTCATTCTTGTTGATGCAAAATTAAGGGCGCAAGGAACTGATTCTCCTGTCTCTCCCAATGATCAACAATATATAATTTCAACTTCAGTTAATATTGATTGGACTTTCTATTCTAAGAAAATTGGTCTTGCTGAGCTTATTCTGCTTACCAATAGCAAACTTGGTGCATTTGCAAATTTCCTATGGTACAACGGGATAGAACCGGCTATTCAGGTTGGCGCAAAAATCTCAACAGACGTTGGGTTCTTGGGTCTAAAGAGCGCTCCTCTTAACTTCTCACTTTGCTATGATTTTGGTTTGCAGAAGGTGTTATGGCAGATTGCTTTAAAGACATCGGTCTAAAGAGATTGGCAAAATCTATGCAAGTTAAAATTCAGGGGGAAGTTCAAAGCTCAAGACCTGATTTGCTACAGGGTGGGGAAACGTGAGCTTTCTGGCTTGGAGCATAAGGCGTGGTGCATCCTCGGCTTTTGCATCTTCCGAGTTGTTATGTCCGTAAAGTTTATCGCCCACAATTGGATGACCTAGGCCATAGGCGCAATGCACTCGAAGTTGATGCGTTCTTCCTGTCTGAGGCTCTAGCATCAATCTCGTGCATTTGAAACCAAAGTGGTTCTCGACAGAAAGACGCTTCCACTTGGTAATTGCCATTTTGCCGTTTTCAAAATCCACAATCTGGTGTGGCCTATTGTTGGGATCTAGGCGAATTGGGATTTCAATGGTTCCTTCTTCCTCGGCTATGCGCCCGTAAACGAGAGCCTCATAGGTCTTATGAGGGATTCTGTTCTCAAAGGCTATTGAAAGTTTGTCGTGAGCGTACTGAGTCAGTCCTAGAACCATCAGACCACTTGTAGCTTGATCTAATCTATGAACGCAAGGTTGAGAAATGCAATTTGGGTATAGTGACTTAACCCTAGCGGCAATGCAATCTTGTTTGTCTTCTCCGCGACCTTCTATGCTAAGAAGTCCGCTTGGTTTATTAACCACAATAATAGATGTGTCATAGTATTCAATATCGAGTCCAAGGATATGCTTAAGGATTGGCTTGCATCTAAAATCGCATGGGCTGTGAAAACTTAAATGTTCCTGAGTTCCACAGCCGTAAAAGAATTCACAAAGGGAAGCAGGTTTCTTTCCTTGCCCAAAGGCATAGCTCAGTAGTTTTGGAGCACAACAATCGCCTGTTCCGGATGGAGCAGCAGGAAAAATTGTGTTAAGTGTTCTTTTTACGCCATCATAGC
>CAVKHB010000022.1:0-10441 GCA_963656005.1 Coriobacteriaceae bacterium | reverse complement strand
GCCACAGAGATGCCGGCTGTCTTAAACATATCAATGTCATTATAATAGTCGCCTATGGCCATAACGTTGCAATTTTTTATGTTATAGTACCCACATAGGGCATCAATTGCCGTTCCTTTGTTTACTCCGTAAGGAATTATTTCCAGATAAAATGGAGAGGAAAGACAAGCTTCTAGAACACCTTTGTACCTTTGATTTATAGCATTCATGAAGGCATTTAGCTTTGCAGCGTCCTTGGAGACTCCCAGTGCTTTATTGGGGTTTATCTTCTTGAAAAGGGTTGGAAAATCCTCAATTGTTGCAGGAACCTTTAGAGCAGAAGATTCATATTTTGCCCAATAATCGTTGTGTGGCTCAAGAAACCAATTATTTCTGTAGTAGGCAAAAAGGAGACAACCCATGTCTTTGGCTAGATTATAAAGTTCTAAAGCTACGTTTTTATTGATGCTATGTTCTTCTATGATGTTTCCTTCCCAATCTTCAATGAGGCAACCTCCAAGAGAGGGAACCACTCCTGTAATGCCAATTTGATTCATGTAATTTCTAACGGATGGTGCATTTCTTCCTGAAATAATGACAAAAGGAATCTTCTTTTCAAGAACTGCTTTTCTTATAGCTATGCAGTTTTCTTCTGGCAGACTCTTATCTTTAGCTAGCAGGGTATTGTCAACGTCACAACAAATTAGTTTTACTTCTTCCATTGTTTCCTCAATTTCATAATCATCCAACTGCTCAATAAAAGACTTTTAACAAACTAATGTCAACAGGGTTAGAAATATTGTGTTATAATAACTCTTAATCATGAAAAAAGTTTTGAAAATTTTATTGGCTATTATCGCATTTGTTTTGTTGGTGGCACTAATTTATGTCGCCTACGTTTTCATAAGTTATTACAGGTTGGAAGACAACTTGGATTTGGAAGTTCAAAATGCCAAAACTGGAGTGGTACAAACAAATAAGCAACTAAAATTGCTGTCCTGGAATATCGGTTTTGGGGCTTATGAGGCGGATTACGATTTCTTCATGGACGGTGGCACGCAGTCCTGGGCTACAAGTAAAGAGGCCTTGCAGGCAAATATGGAAAAGATTTCTGGCTACATTGAGGCGCAGGGGGCGAATTTCAATTTCATTCAGGAAGTAGATTACAATTCCACAAGAACCTATCACGTGGATGAGCGACCCTATATTGTGAAGGCTCTGAGCAATCAATCCTACGTGTTTGCACAAAATTATGACTCGCCATTCCTGTTTTATCCCTTCACACAACCGCATGGAAAATCAAAAGCGGGCATCATGACTTTCTCTGATTATGGCATTACAAGTGCTGTGAGAAGAAGTTTGCCAATTGAGCAATCTGTTGCAAAATTGGTGGACTTGGACCGATGTTATAGCGTGTCTCGTGTTCCTGTTGAAAATGGAAAAGAACTGGTTTTGTTTAACTTGCATCTTTCTGCTTACACCACAGATGGCACCATTGCAATTGACCAGCTTAAGATGCTTGTGGCGGATATGCAGGAAGAGTATGAAAAGGGAAATTATTGCATTGCTGGCGGAGATTTCAACAAGGACGTTGTTGGCTTAGGCTGTGAAGTTTTTGGAGTGGAAAAGCAAGAATATAACTGGGCTCAACCAATTCCAGATTACGTGTTTGATGGCTCAGAAATAGAGCTTGTGTCTCCTTTTGATGCCAATGACCCCGTGGCAAGCTGTCGTTTGCCAGATACAGCTTTCTGGGAAGGACAGTTCCAAATTACCGTTGACGGCTTCATGGTAAGCCCAAACGTTGAGGTAAAAGAGGCTGAAGTTTTAGATACGGGCTTTGCTTATTCTGATCATAATCCAGTACTTCTTACCTTCTGTCTTAAAGACTGAATATGAATTTTTGTGTGTTTATTCTCACAATTAATACTTATCAGGCAAAAATCTAGTAATACATTGTCATAAGCACATAAGCATATAAGCATTTGAGGATTTCATTCGAGGATTTGCAAAATGAAACTGATATACATAGTTGAAGACCACAATGTTATAAGAGAAGGCGTTAGAAGATATCTTGAACTTGCAGGCTACAAGGCTCTTGGTTTTCCCAATATTACCTCGGTCAAAGAAGCCTTTAGAATCACTAAAGCAGATCTCTTAATTCAGGATGTTATGCTTCCAGATGGCGATGGTTTTGAGTTTGTTCAAGAGCTTAGAAAAACGGTGGATGTTCCTGTGATTTTCATGACGGCAAGAATATCGGAAGAAGATAGAATCCATGGGTTTGAGCTCGGAGCGGATGATTACATCACAAAGCCTTTTTCTCCTAAAGAACTTGTTTTGAGGGTTCAGGCTATTTTTAGACGCCTAGATGGTAAAGGCAGTGAGCCAAACACAGCGCATACATCTTTATTCTTTAAAGCAGGCGAGGGTAGTTCCACATCAAAAATGGAGTTCAATGATGTGGAGCATAGAATAGTCATCAATGGACAGCCTCTAAGTCTTACTGCAGCAGAATGGAGAATCCTTGGTTTGTTGATTGAAAATTCCTCACGAGTGATTCCAAGAACGGAGATACTTGAAAAGTGCTTTGAGTATTCTTCAGCCGCCTACGAAAGAATTGTAGACACACATATAAAAAACCTTAGAGCTAAACTTGGAGACTCTCCATGGATTGAGACTGTAAGGGGGTATGGATATAGGTTTATAGGTTATCCGGTTCCAAGTGACGAGCTATGAAGAAACTATTCTTCAAATACCTTATTAGCATTTTCTCAATTACTTTAATTACAATTATAATCCAAGGGCTCATGCTATTTTTGAGGTACGCTGACAGCCAAACTGAATGGAAAACTAACGTATATGATGATTTCGTGACATCGTTAGAGGAATCAATTGAATCTGGAACCTTCAGTGATTTTGGTATTGGAGTACTCCAAAAAGTGATGAATTCTTTGGATGATGACCGTGTTTCTGGCTACGTGGTAAGAGACATTGACGGCAGCACTGTCTTTACTTTTGGAAAGACCTCGGAAGGCAGTATTCTAGCTACCATGCTGCCTACAAACCAGAAATTATCGGGTCCTAACACCAAAACCATTTCTACACGTTCAAAGAATATAACCAAGCTTAATCTTTCTATTGATGCGTCGGGAACAGTTAGCGTTGAGAAGGGCTCTTTTACTTCCTCGTACAACACATCTTTAATCTTGCCCAAGGCCATCAATGCCGATGACGTTGTTGGCTCCATCATCCTTTCTTTCAACGATACAGATCTCTTTATCATAGATATTCTCACCTATTCTCCTCGTACCTATGTTTATTCAAAGGACATTATCAATGCCTGTTTAGAGACCCTGTTGTTGTCCATTCCTGTATGTCTTGTAATTGCTTTGATTGCAGCATGGGTCATTAGCTACAGAAATGCTAAGTACATTGACAGCATAAGAAAGGCTCTTCAGGGGCTTGCAAAGGGCGAGTCCAATGTTAAGGTCCCAAGAAATAGTAGTAATGGATTGGTTGAAATTTCCGATGCTGTTGAAGATCTTGATAAAGAGCTTCAAAAAAATGCCATGAGTAGAAAAGCGTGGTTGAGAAGTATTTCTCATGATTTGAACACACCGGCATCGGCCTTGAGGATGATTATTGATGGGCTTGCAGATGGCGTTTTCCCGTGCGACGACCTGACGCTCAAAGACCTAAGTAGGGAGAGCGATACCCTGAACGCCCGCATTGGAAAGGTGATAGATTTCTCTACATTGCAAGCAGATACCAAGCCCGATATTGAGAAGACCCCCGTTTCCGTGTTGACGGATTGCATTCTCACCCATTTTGGCAAAGAGGCTAACATTGAGGTTTGTGCCAAGTGTGACGAGATTGTGTGCGATATTTCCTTGATGAGTAAAGCTGCCATTGAATTGGTTGCAAATGCACTAGAGTATGGCACGGACCCCAATGTCCCTGTGTATTTTGAGGTCTCGGAAAATTGCATCAAGGTTCTGAATAAGGGCAAGGTTCCAGCTCAAATGGAGGATGACAGCTTCTTTGAGCCGTGGACAAGAGGGGATTGGTCAAGAACCAATGGCGGTTCTGGGCTTGGGCTCCCAATTGCGTGTACCATTGCCCAGCTACATAACGGTACAATTGAGCTGAAAAACAACTGCAACGAGGCCTATGGCGAGTATGTGCAGGCTACCATCACGTGGCCAGCTGATGCCCGCGGCTAACGGGTCAGAAAAACTCAATTAAATTTTCTCAATCGCAACGCATTTAGCACTACTGACAGGCTTGAAAGGCTCATACAGAGGGCGGCAAGCATTGGGTCTAACGACGGGCCACCGAATAACGTCAGCACGCCAGCTGCAACCGGGATGCCCAAAGAGTTATAGAAGAACGCCCAAAACAGGCTGTATTTGATATTCTTGATAGTCGCACGGCTCAATTGAATTGCTTTGGGGACGGATTTCAGATTGCTGTTCATGATCACCACATCTGCAACCTGCATGGCGGCATCTGTTCCACCACCCATAGCAATCCCGATATTTGCTTTTTCCAAAGCAGGGGCATCGTTGATGCCATCTCCAACCATTATGCAAGCAGGGGTTGTCTCAATGAAGGAGAGTTTATCTTGAGGCAGGAGGGAAGCATGATAGCCATCAAGACCTGCTTTAGTTGCAATCTCCTTAGCCGTGGCCTCGTTGTCACCAGTAAGCATGGTAGAAGAAAGTCCCATAGCTTTGAGCTCTGAAATAGCCTCAGGTGCTTCTGATCTGAGGGTATCGGAAATCTTGATAAGACCCTTGTATTGACCGTTAAGAGCAACATAAATTTGAGCTTGCTCATCCTCGTCTGTTATGACAACGCCGTTGTCCTTCATAAGAAGTTGGTTTCCAGCAAGAATGGTGCCTTCTTCTGTGGTTGCCTTGATTCCCTTTCCAACAAGAGCTTCGAACTTGCTGTCATCAATATTGCGAAGCTTTTCTGCAAGATTTTCATCCAATTCTTGAGCTTTCTCAATGATTGCCTTTGCATAAGGATGCTCCGATTTTCTTTCAGCCAAAGCGGCCAAATGAAGAGTTTCTTCGTTAGAATAGAAGCTAACTTTTGGCTTTCCCTCAGTCAAAGTGCCCGTCTTATCAAACATGACCGTCTTCATGGTAGAAAGCTGTTCAATGGCCTGTGCGCTACGAAACAGTATTCCAAGTGAGGCGGCCTTGCCCGTAGAGACCATTATTGCAATTGGAGTGGCAAGTCCAAGAGAGCAAGGACAGGCAATAACCAGCACGCTAACAGCACAGCGCAGGGCAAACGAAAGTTCCCTTCCGGCAAGAAGCCAAGCAAGCAGCGTCACCACGGCAATTGACATAACAATTGGGACAAAAATGCCTGACACCTTATCCGCCAAGCGCGCGATAGGGGCCTTGGAAGCTTGAGCCTCCTTTACCATCTTAATGATTGAAGAAAGTACGGTATCCTTACCAATTTTCTCCGTCCTAAACACGAAAGAGCCATTGGTATTGATGGTTGCACCCCAAACCTTGGAGCCCACCGTTTTTGCAACGGGCAAGCTTTCTCCAGTGAGCATGCTTTCATCTACATCGCTTGAACCCTCAACAATTTCACCATCGGCAGCAATCTTCTCGCCGGGGTGCACTAAAATCAAATCCCCCACGCCGATATCTTTTACATCAATCTCCTGCGTCTTTCCATCTTTCACCAACGTAGCCTTAGATGGTGCAAGACTCATCAAACTTTTAATGCTATCTCCAGCCTTCCTGCGAGATCTAAGCTCAATGTGCTTTCCCACCATCACCAACGTAATTATCATGGCCACGCCCTCAAAATAGTATTGGTGATTCATGGCATGACCCATGGCCATGTGGTTTGTGTTCTGAATTAGGTTCACCAAGCTATACACAAAGCTTGCCGTTGCGCCGGTTGCAACAAGGCTATCCATGTTTGGCTGCAGCTTCACCAGATTAAAAAATCCTTTGGTGAAAAACGAGTAGCCAGCAATCATCACCGGGATACAGAGCGCCATCTGTACCCAGCCCGATACCATTGGCAAGCTTGTTATTACCATTGGAGCCATACATAAAACAAAAAGAGGCAAGGCAAAGATAATGCAGGTATAGAGCCTGATTAAATGAAGCTTTTCTGCCTTCTTTTCTTGGTTGCTTTCTTTATCCTCAGAACTATCTTCTGGAGCAAATAGTTTATAGCCACCTTTTTTGACGGCTTCTTGCATGTCTTCTATAGAGATTTTATTTTCATCGTAGATAATTGAAGCTTCTTCTGCTGCAAGGCTAACCTGTGCACTCTCAACACCTTCTTTCTTGTTGAGAATCCTTTCAACGGAGGCACTACAGGCAGCACAACTCATTCCCTTAACTTTGCAAACAGCTTTTTTCATAAAACGCTCCTTTAGAGGTCGTTAGACTTGGTCTTGGGATTAGTATAGCAAAATATTCTTCTTATGGTTAGAGGGCTTTAATTAGTTCTCCAAGCACTGGCTCAAATCTAGCACCGTACCAATGGTCTGTGTCTTGCTGGGTGATTTCAATACACTTTACAGTGTAATCTGCAGCAATCCTAGCAGAGTCATAAGCATCATGGCCATGCAGTAATGCGCCAACAAAAGCAGAAGAATAGATGTCTCCAGTTCCGTGACAGCCTTTTGCAATCTTCTTATGTCTGTAGTATTTAAGTTCTTTGCCATCATAAACTACAACGCCAGTTGTGTCATTGTCATAGCTAACCCCAGTAAGGATGATTGTGCCTTTACAAATCTTAGTAAGTTCGTCCAAAAGACCTTTGACATAGGACTCATCATACTCTTCTTTATATTCATAATGGGTAAGGAAGCAAGCTTCAGTAATGTTTGGAAGAATATAATCTGCAACGGAGCAGAGTTTTTTCATCTCTTGAACAAAGGCATCGTCAAAACCATAGTATAGCTTTCCGTTGTCTGCCATGGCTGGGTCGACAATTTTCAAAGCACCTGGTTTCATAAGTGTATTCATAATGTCCATGACATAGGAAATTTGCTTTGCGCTACCAAGATAACCGGTATAGACAGCATCAAAAGTAATACCTTCAGACTGCCAATGCTTAGCAATAGCCGGCATATCTTCAGTTAAGTCTCTGAAAGTATAACCAGTAAAACCACCTGTATGAGTTGAAAGAACAGCAGAAGGAAGGATTGCTGTCTCAAGTCCGCAAGCAGAAAGAATAGGAAGTGCTACAGTAAGTGAGCACTGGCCAACACATGAAATATCCTGAATAGTTAAAATTCTTTTAAAATCCATAAGAATTCCTCCTTGAATCCTCTAGCTCGTAAAATATCGCTCTTATTCTTTTAGGTCAACAGAGAAAAAAAATTAAAAATTTTTCAAAAAATGTCCAAAAATCGCAATGGTTTTGATTGTTTTTTTTGACTTATTTAATGAGACCCAAAAAAGAGGAGGGAAACGATGTTTTCTTATTTAGAATTTGGCATGATTAATTCTGCTGGAAGTTTGGTTGTAGTGAAGGTCAATCATAATGATGGATTGATTTCTTATGAGATTGAGTTTCCTGATCAAGAAATTGAAAAGCTTACCAAGAAACAAATGAGTAAGGGAAATTCGGATAAGTTTATCAGGAAAATCAAGAGAACTGGCATTGAAGAAATATTGCCTCGTTTTCTGGAGATAGGAGAGTTTGAGAAGGGCACCTTTTGGCATCTGGACATTGTGGATAAGGGCTACGAGCTACATTTCACCGGGCCTGAGCCAGAGAAATCTTGTATTGCTCCATATCTTCAAGAGCTTATGGAACTTTTTGATGATGTTTTTGGCATCACCAATTATGTCAAATCTACACGCATAGACCGTCTTGAAGTGGAGTTCTTTGATAGCACCATTGATGATTTCACAATAATGTTTTCTGATTTAGGAGATTGTTCACACTCAGAATCTTTAAGTTTGGATCGCTCAAATTGGATGCTCACTTATTCAAGAAGGTTCCCACGTCAATGTTTTCACAATAGCTTTGAATGTCATTGCGAAAACCAAATTAGGCAAATACTTGACCAGACGTCCAAGTTATTGGAGACCTATGACCTTGATGAGCAGGTGATTCATATAGATTCTAGGTTCCCAACCATACATTTTCGTTTCTTCTATCACGATGGTAGAGAGGCCAATTTTGCTAGAGGTCTAAAGGAAAATGGACTGGAACACGAAATCTTAGATGCTTTGATGTGCGTTATAGGAGACACGCTACGCTATACAATGTTTGTTGGTGGAACTTTTGAGCCGTACAGAGAGACTATTAAGAAGTGTGAAGACGGCAGATTCTAGCGCTATTTCTTTATATACAAAAACCTCTGGATATATGGTATAATCGCCGTGTTCAGAGGTTTTGAAAACCTCTTCAATAAATCATCCTTTGGAGGTATGAAATGGAAGAGAAAAAGAGTGTTGGAAGAATGCTTGTTGGTGAATGGAACACAAAAACCATTGTTGCAGTAGCTGTAGGAGCGGCTCTCTTTGGAGTCCTAATGTGCTATGGCGGTATTCCAATTTTCACAAACACCACCCTTACAACGGCAATGCTTATTCCTGTTATTGTTGGTGGTCTTTTTGGTCCTCTACCAGCCTGTATTGCAGCTGGTGTTGGTAACGTAATTGCAGACCTCATTGGGGGATGGGGCATGTGGTTTGACTGGTCAATTGGAAATGCTATTATGGCTTTCTGTGTTGGAATGCTTCCACTTTATGGCGCAAACATCAAAGAAGGTGTTTTTGAAGTCAAGCACATGATAATTTATGCTGTTATTTGTGTTCTTTCAAATGTAATTTCCTTTGGAGTAATTACTCCACTTTTCACCGTTCTTTTCTACGGTGGGGATCTTGAACTTACCTTTATTCAGGCCTTTGCTGCTACACTTGGAAACTTTGCAGTCTTGGTTGTTGTTGGAATTCCTCTCTTGAAGATTCTGGCAAACCGTTATGCTGCAAGAGCAAATCTGAATCAGGACAATAGCGCAAACTATTGATAGTTAAGCAAAAAAAGAAAGGGTAGAGGGCTTTAGCAATTTTGCAATGCAAACTTGCATTTAGCATACTGCCCTTTCTTTGTTTTACCCTATGGACAACAAACAAGAAGCTGTAATTAAATTTGAAAACTTTGGCTTTCAGTACAAGGTTCAGTCAATCCCAACTCTGTATGATATTAACCTTGAAATTCACAAAGGTGAAAAGGTTCTAATCATTGGTGGTTCTGGAAGTGGAAAATCCACTCTAATAAACTGTATCAATGGCCTTATTCCTTTTTCCTATGAAGGAACCATTACTGGAAGCCTAAAAATAAATGGAAAAGAAACCAAAGAGGCCTCAATTTATCAATTGAGCAAAGAGGTTGGTACCGTTTTGCAGGACAGCGATGCTCAATTTGTAGGACTGTCCGTTGCAGAGGACATAGCTTTTGCCATGGAAAATGAGGCCATTCCAAGAGCTCAAATGGTTCCAATAGTTGAAGAGCATGCTGCAACTGTTGGAATGCAAGACTTCTTAAACGCCGTACCATTTGATCTGTCCGGCGGGCAAAAGCAAAAGGTTGGAATAGCAGGTGTTCTTGGAGCAGATGTTGATATTTTAATATTTGATGAGCCACTAGCTGCCCTAGATCCCAAGATGGGAGAGACGGCAATTGAGCTTATTGACCAACTTGCAGAGGAAAAAGACAGAACCATAATAATTGTTGAACATAGACTTGAAGATGTGCTTCACAGAAGGGTGGATCGCATAGTTCTGATGGCAGATGGACGTATTATTGCAGATACAACGCCTGACCAATTATTAAAGGGGAATCTTCTTCGTGAATATGGCATAAGAGAGCCTTTATACATTACAGCCATGAAATATGCCGGCTGTTCCCTAGAAGGAAACAGTAGCCTAAGTAGCATAGATAACATCATTTTTTCAGATGATAATATAGAAAAACTCCATCGTTTCTTTGAAAGTGAGGTTAGCTCAACGGAGCCACAACTAGAGGAAGAAATAATTAAATTTGAAGATGTCTCTTTTTCTTATGAGCCATCTATGAAGGTCTTAAAAGACGTAAGCTTCTCAATAAGAAAGGGCGAACGAATAGCCGTAGTTGGGAAAAACGGAGCAGGTAAATCTACTGCAGCAAAACTTATTTGTGGAATTTGTAGCCCAGACAGCGGAAAGATAATTATTGGCAATAAAGACACAAAAAACCTCTCAATAAAAGAAATTGGAGAAGTGGTTGGATATGTGATGCAAAATCCCAACCAAATGATAGTCACGGATACAATTAAAGGCGAGGTTGAGTATGCCCTCACTTTAAGAAACTTTAAGAAAGAGCAAATCATTCAAAGAGCAACAGAGGCTCTCAATGCTTGCTCACTTTATCCAATGCGAAACTGGCCCGTTGATACGGTAAGTTATGGCCA
>CAVKHB010000021.1:0-10737 GCA_963656005.1 Coriobacteriaceae bacterium | reverse complement strand
ATTTTCTCCAAACATATTTCTAAGAATGCTATTATCCCTATTATTCATGGTATTCCAGGAAGCATCTTGGGAAGCTTAACTGGTGCAATTATTACTGAACGTGTTTATGCCGTTCCTGGTGTTGGTAACTTGCTGACAACGGCAATTAACGGACATGATAACGGAGTCATTGTTGCTTGTACTTTGTTCTACACGGCACTTTCTATTATTTCTCAGATTGCTGGAGACCTGCTCATGGCAAAATATGACCCGAGAATTTCATTTGAAACAAAAGGAGGTAGATAATCATGGATGAAGTAAAGATTACTAATGAAGATGAATTGTTTACCTTCATTGACCACGATGCAATTGAATCGGAGAAAATTATTGCTCCAAGATATTCTTATTGGAAATCGGTTTTTAGGGTTTTCTTTAGAAGAAAGACTAACTGGGTTTTGCTTGCACTGTTTGCAACTCTTATCATTTGTTCGTTTGTAATTCCAATTTTCTGTGTGTATGATCCGAATGAGAACGTCACAAATGCAATTATGTTCCACAAAAGTCCGTCTGAGGCCATGGCTTTAACTGGAGGATTTTCCTTTAAGTGGTGCCTAGGTTCAGGAGGTCTTGGGAACTCAATTTTCTACGGAATTTGGGCTTCTGCTAGAACAAGTATCCTTTTGGCCGTTATTTGTGCCGCTATTAATATGACCGTTGGTATTCTTATGGGTGCCGTTTGGGGCTACTCAAAGAGCTTTGACCATGTGATGTTGGTCATCTATAACATTATTGCTAACGTGCCATACATCTTAATGATATCGGTATTGGTGTATATCATAGGCTCTGGATTCTGGAGTTTCGTGTTCTCGTTGACCATTACGGGGTGGATGAGTATTGCGTACTTCTTCAGAACCCAGGTTATGATTATTAGAGACCGTGAGTATTCGTTGGCGTCCAGATGTCTTGGGACACCTATTACGCGTATAGTTTCCAAGAATATTTTGCCGTTTATGACGTCTGTTATTGTTACGCTTTTGGCTACCGAGTTGCCTTCCTACATTTCCATGGAAGTGTTCCTTTCCTTTATTGGTGTTGGACTTTCTGCCAGTGTGCCATCTTTGGGTAGAATGATTCAGGAAGCGCAAACAGCATTCTTGATTTATCCGTGGGAATTCTGGGCCCCGGTTGCAATTGCGGCCATGGTTACTATCATTCTTTATGTTCTGGGTCAGAATTTGGCGGATGCCTCGGACCCAAGAACCCACATGTAAGGAGGCAGAACATGGAAAACGATAAAAAAGTTCTGTTGTCCCTTAGAGACGTAGATGTGAAGTTCAATGTCAGAGGTAGAATTCTTTCTGCCATAAGACATGTTTCTTTGGATATATATGAAAATGAGGCCATTGCCATTGTAGGCGAAAGCGGATCAGGTAAGTCTGTATTGACCAAGACTTTCGCCGGCATGCTAGATTCCAACGGCTTTATCAGCAATGGAAGCATTATCTTCTCGGATGACGAGTTGTCCAAGACTGTGGCGCCGTTGAATGATGAGAACAAAAAGACCCAGAAAAGGGCGTTCGACATGCTTAATAGGTATTCGCCTTTGGAGCGGGGTGCCAAGGAATTTGTGGCTATTGAGCAGAAGAAAGAAGAAATCAGGCATGCAAAATCGCTTACTCCAGACGAGGAGATTGAGTTTGCCAAGCGCATCAAGGATCTAGATGACGATATAGTGGATAGAACCAACTATATGTTGGCTTTGGATCGCAGGGATGCTAATGACGCTGCTCAGATTCAAGAAATTAAGGCCAAAATTGCAGCGTGGACGGAGCAGAAGAAGGCTATCACCAAAGAGCGTTTAGATCTCATTAAGAAGAGAAGCCAAGATTATATGGCCGATACCGCTAAGGTTGCAAGCAACAAGAAGATTATCGAGGACTTGACAGCTTTACGCGAGACCAAGCTTGCACAGCTGGAAGACCCCTCCAATCCGTTTGGGCTTTCGCAGGCCACGCTAGACAGAAACGAGATTCTCTCCTACGAGATTCTTCTTTCCATAGCCCGATATCCCAAGCTTACCCAGCTTAAATTTATGAGAAAGCTTGCTAAGGCCTTTAGACTTGCCATGTGTGCTGGTGTTGACTTAAATAACAGCCGTGAAAGAAATAAGATCTTTGAAACTTGCAACTTCAGAGTTGAGTTTAGAAAACTGGATACAGAAAACAACCTTGTTGAAGGGTATGCAATTATTGACTGTGCAAAGGTTAAGTACACCAAAGACTGGCAGCAAATTAGAGGATGTAAGATTGCGACTGTTTTCCAGGATCCTATGACTTCTCTTAACCCAGTTGTCACAATTGGTAAGCAGATAATGACGGTTATTCTTAAACACCAAAAGTGCTCACAGGAAGAGGCAAAGAAAAGAACATTGGACATTATGTCTAAGGTTGGTATTCCTGAGCCAGAAAAGAGATTTAACGATTATCCTTTCCAGTATTCTGGTGGTATGAGACAGCGTATTGTCATTGCCATTGCTCTTTCTTGCCAGCCAAAGATTCTTATTTGTGATGAACCTACTACTGCTTTGGATGTTACCATTCAGGCTCAAATTATTAGGCTTATCAAGGATCTTCAGCATCAACTTGGATTTACTACTGTTTATATTACCCACGACCTTGGTGTTGTTGCCAATGTTGCAGAACGTGTTGCTGTTTTGTATGGTGGACAGATTGTGGAGATTGGTACGGTAGAAGATATCTTCTATGAACCAAGACACCCGTATACTTGGGCATTGCTTAGTTGTGTTACGCAACTTGCTGAAAAAGGTGATGAACTATTCTCAATTCCTGGTACTCCTCCATCCTTGTATAATAAGATTGTGGGTGATGCTTTTGCTCCTAGAAGCCAATATGCTATGGCCATTGATATGGTCAAGGAACCTCCTATGTTCCAGATTAATGAACATCATTGGGCAAAAACTTGGCTTTTGGATCCTAGGGCTCCAAAAGTGGAACCACCTAAGATTATTCAAAATCTTCATGAGAAGATGCTGAGATCTCATATTGAGTTCACGGAGTGAGGAGGGGAATATGGAAGAAAATAAAAAAGAAGTAGTTCTTTCTATTCAGAACCTCGATGTTGTATTCAAGAATGGAAAGACGGAGTTCAAGGCTGTTGATAATGTTAGCTTTGATATTTATAAAGGTGAAACGTTTTCCCTGGTAGGGGAATCGGGGTCAGGAAAGACCACCATTGGGCGTGCTATTGTGAGAATCAATCCGTGCTCAAAGGGAGCTATCTACTATAAGGGAAAGAAGATATCGGGGAAGTTGTCAAGAAAGGAAGACCGTGAAGTTGTCAGAAAGATTCAGATGATTTTCCAGGATCCAGCCGCCTCGTTGAATGAGAGAGCTACCATTGAGTACATCATTTCTGAAGGCCTAATCAATTTCCATTTGTATGAGGATGAGAAGGACAGAATCAACAAAGTGGAGAGAATTATTAGGGAGGTTGGCCTTCTTCCTGAGCATCTGACTCGTTATCCTCACGAATTCTCAGGCGGTCAAAGACAGAGGGTTGGCTTGGCTCGTTCTATTGTCATGGCTCCGGAGTTTATTGTTGCGGATGAGCCTATTAGCGCGTTGGATGTTTCTATTCGTGCTCAGGTGTTGAACCTTCTTAAGAAGTTCCAAAAAGAGAGAGGGCTTTCTTATTTGTTTATTGCGCATGACCTTTCCATTGTTAGATTTATCTCGGACAGAATTGCCGTTATTCATAAGGGAAAGATTGTTGAGATTGCAGAGACAGAAGAGCTGTTTAAGTATCCTCTACACCCTTATACAAAGTCTTTGATGTCGGCTATTCCTATCCCAGATCCTATTCTTGAGAAGAATAAGAAACTCTTTGTTTATGATCCTTCTTTACACGACTATTCGGTTGATAAGCCTCATATGGAAGACCTTGGAAATGGGCATTTTATCTATGGTAATGATGCAGAGCTTGAGCATTATAAGAGTGTGAGATTTGAAAAACCTTGAGGTTAGCGATAAGCATATTGGCTTAAAAGTTGTTCTCTTTATAGTTTTTTTGGTTATTGCTGTTAGTGCTTTCTCTTACGGGGTGACTTTGATTGGCAAGAAGGAGTCTGGCTATCAAAGTATTTCTGTTTCTAGTAGTTCGCAAGGTTCTGAGGTTGCTACTTTTGCCAAGGAGATTTCTTTTAGCCATTATTTTGAGGGAACAAGCAATTCTATCAAGAAAGAAGTCCGTACACTTCAAAAGGTTTATTCTTCTATTTTGTTTGATGTTTGTAGGCAACTTGATGCTGAAAATACCTATGAAGGAGCAGTGAGCCTTGGGGCTCTTAATTCCAATTTAGGTGTTGCTGTATCTGTAAGTCCCGAGCTTTATGCTGTTCTAAAGGATGCTTATTCTAGAACTTTAGAGAAGAAAAACTTTAACATGTTTGCCGGTGCTTTGTATGCCGAATGGAAAAGTATTCTTATTTTGGAAGATGCTGGTGAGTTTGATCCTTTGAATAATGAGTACATGTCTTATAGAATTGGAGAAATAGCAAAAGAGGTTTCTGACTTATCTAACTTTACTTTGGAATTTTTAGATGATTCTACTTGCACTGTTCGTTTTAATGTTTCCGAGCATTACTTGGCTTTTAGCTCCGAATTTGAGCTTGGCTCCGTTATTTTAGATTTGAATCTCATGGCCAATGCTTACAAGCTTTCTCTTCTAGCTCAAGAACTTGAAGCTCTTGGTTATAAAAATGGCTATCTAGCGTCCAACGATGGCCTAGTTGTGACATTATCTGAAACTTTTGAGCAAAGCTTTGTATTATACGGCATTGAAAACGAGAATCCGCTATCTTCTAATATTGTGGAGCGGGGTGCTGTTGTCGTAAGCGGAGCTGCTAGTAAAGTATACATGTCCGCCTTTGCCTTTGGCTCTTATTACAATGCAACGGTTAATGGGCATTTGAGAAATTTGTTCTTTGACACAACAACGGGTGAGTCTCACGAGGTGATTTTGTCGTGTACCATTATTTCTAATGATGCAAGCGGTGGGTTTTCCAGTGTTGTTGAGAACATGGCTAACCTAATATACCTTTGTTCGTTATCTTCAAAGAGTGTAGTGCAAGAGGCTATTTCCGCATTTAGCTCTGAGTGTTTTGTAGATTGCTCGTTTTATTGAGAAACTTCTTACTTGTCTGGCATGATAGTTTTCTTCTTGAATTCTTCAATGAACTTAAGAAGAACGTCTACTGCTCCGTCTACACCAACAGCACTTGTGTTAATGCAAAGATCATAGTTGCTGGAGTTCCCCCATTTCTTGTGGGTGTAATACTCGTAGTACTTGGATCTGTTTCTATCCGTGCTCTTGATTAGTTTTTCCATTGAAGCTCTGTTGTGTTCTGCATGTTCTTCAAGAGCTAACTTTCTACTGATTCTGTCCTCAAGGTTTGCTTGGATAAAGAAGTTTACAGTATCGTAATCTCTTAGAACATAATCAGCGCAACGGCCTACTATGACGCAAGAACCTTTTTTTGCTAAGGCTTGAATGACTCTTGATTTCTCAAGGAATACTTGGTCGTTAGGGGAGAGGTTGTAGAACTGGTTCATCACAACTTCCCTAGACATTGCAACTCCGGCACTTGGAACAAGACCTGCACTTCCCATGTTCAAAAGGCTTGGCTTTTGCTCGTCCATTTTTTCAAGATAGCTTTCTGCAAAACGACTTTGTTCTGCCGTGATTGTAATTAGTTCTTTGTCGTAGAAGGGGATGTCCAAACGCTTTGCAAGTCTGCGTCCAACTTCATGTCCTCCACTTCCAAACTGTCTTCCTATTGTTATAACGTGGCTCATGTTTCTCCTCCTTTTCTATACTTCAATAATAGCACAAATAGTACTTGGTGGAGAAATTTTTCTAGAAAAATTTGGAGCCGAGCGGAATCGAACCGCCACTCATGCCATGCGAAAGCATCGTTCTACCATTGAACCACGGCCCCAAGTGCAAATCATGTGCGATTATAGTGTTTTGAGGGGCTTTTGTTAAGCTCACTTGTGATATAATTAGGCTGGAGGCGCAAGATGAATATGGATGCAAACGTTAATATTGAAGAGCTAGTGAAGAAACAAAGAGAGTATTTCTTGGGAGGTTATCCTCTAGATGTGGAAATTAGGATAACGTATCTTAAAAGACTTCAAGCTGCAATAAAATTACATGAATCCGATTTTGCTGATGCACTTTATGCTGATTTGCGCAAAAGCAATCTTGAAGCTTATATGAGTGAAACCGGCATGGTTTTGGATGAAATTAGTTACACGCTAAAGCATATAAGAAAATGGGTAAAAACCAAGAGTGTAAAGACTCCACTTGCACAGTTTATGTCAAAAAGTTTTGTAGTCCCAGAGCCTTATGGCGTAGTCTTGATTATGGCACCTTGGAATTATCCCGTGCAACTATGTCTTGAGCCTCTTATTGGAGCTATTGCAGCTGGAAATACTGCAATAATTAAGCCTTCTGCTTATGCTCCAAATGTGAGTTGCTGTATTTCTAAATTGGTGAAAGATGTTTTTGATTCACAATATGTTGCTGTTGTAGAGGGGGGACGAGAGCAAAATACTAAGCTTCTTGAACAGAAGTTTGACTATATTTTCTTCACTGGAAGTTCTGCTGTTGGAAAGATTGTTATGGAGAAGGCGGCCAAGAATCTTACACCTGTAAGTTTGGAACTTGGAGGTAAGAGCCCTGTTATTGTTGACCATACGGCGAATTTAAAGCTGGCTGCAAAGCGTTTGGCCTTTGGTAAATATTTGAATGCAGGACAGACTTGTGTTGCTCCAGACTACTTGCTTATTGAAAGTTGTGTAAAGGAACCCTTCTTACAGGAATTTCAAAAAGCTGTTGACGAGTTCTTCCCAAATAAGGACTTCAAGAATTGTCCAGTTATTGTGAACGAAAAACATTTTAATAGGCTAATGGGGCTAATCAATGGCACAGTTTCGCAAGGAGCAAAGATTTTTTTAGGTGGTAGTGGCGATATAGGCAGTCGTTTTATTGAGCCTACCGTTTTAACAGGAGTCACTTTTGATAGCCCTATTATGCAAGAAGAACTCTTTGGGCCTATTTTGCCTGTGCTTGAATTTGACTCTGATATAGAAGAGGTTTTAAAATTTCTCAAGTGCCGTCCCAAACCACTAGCTTTTTATTTGTTTTCAAATGACAAAGAGTTGCAGCAAAGAGTACTTTCTTGGGTTCCTTTTGGAGGAGGCTGTATTAATGACACAATTATTCACCTTGCTACTCCGTATATGGGATTTGGTGGAGTTGGAGAAAGTGGCATGGGAAGTTACCACGGCAAGAAGAGTTTTGACACCTTTACTCATTACAAAAGTATTGTAAAAAAATCAAACCTTCTTGACCTTCCAATGCGGTATCACCCATACTCGGAAAGTAAATTAAAAATTATAAAAAGGTTCATGAAATAGACGAGGTTTTTGCAAAGTGTGTGCAAATAAAATTCTTGTAGTTGGCGCCTCCAACATGGACATTTGCTCCAAAAGTCTTTCCCCTTTGAGAGAAGGAGATTCTAACCCTGGTAAGGTATCAAACGCCAGCGGTGGCGTTGGTCGTAATATAGCTGTTGCCCTTAAACGCCTTGGGTGCTCTGTGCAATTTTTAACTGCAATTGCAAACGATGTTTTTGGCTGTGCCCTTTCTTCTTCCATTAGGGCAGATGGTGTTTCTCTTCTTCTCCCTTTGTTGGACAGCTCTGTTTATAGAACAGGAGTTTACTCTTACACTTTAGATTCAGACGGAACTCTGGTCTGTGGCGTGAACGATATGTCTATTAATGAGTGTTTGGATGTTGCAAAAGTTTGGGAAGCAAACAATGTTCTAAAAAACGTAGATTGTGTAGTTTTTGAAGCAAACCTGCCAGAAGAGACCATCAAAACCTTGGTTGGTATGGATGGGCAGTTTGTAGCAGACTGTGTTTCTGTTGTCAAAGCCGGAAAGCTTCGTGGGGTCTTGGATAAGCTGTTTTTGCTTAAGGCTAACTATGCAGAAGCTTGTGATCTTGCTGGTATGGAAGTAGGGGAAAAGCAAGATCCTTATGCTGTGGCTCAAAGGCTTGCCGGTAAAGGTCTTGAACGCGGAATTATCACTCTTGGAAGTCATGGTGCTTTTTGTTTTGAGGTACAGGCTTTTGAAAATGGTGGTTTTGATTGGTATAAGGTTGAGCCTTCAAAGGATGGTGTGATAGTAAATACCAATGGTTGCGGAGATGCCCTTTTGGCAGGTTTTTTAAGTTCCTATCTGAAAGATGGAGATATGAAAAAAGCTCTGGACTTTGGACAGTTGGTAGCAAGTGTTAATGCAAGAAGTAACGAAGCTATTTCCAAAGAATTAGAATCTCTTGTATAATAGGGTTTTGCGTGTTTTATTTTGCGAGGTTTGTATGGAAAATTTGAATAAAAATCTTATCTTTTCTCCTGAAGTAAAAGAGGCTATGGCAAGTGGAAAGCCTATTGTGGCTTTGGAAAGTACAATTATCAGTCATGGTATGCCCTATCCTAAGAATGTTGAAACAGCTATTGCTGTTGAGCAGACTATTAGGGAAAACGGTGCAGTTCCAGCAACAATTGCAATCATTAAAGGAAAGCTGATGGTTGGTCTAACCGCTGATGACTTGGAGTATTTTGGCAAGAAGGGCACGGCTATTACAAAGGTTAGTAGACGAGATCTTCCTGTGGTTGTTGCAAGAGGCGAAGATGGTGCAACTACTGTTGCAGCTACAATGATTATTGCCAATATGGCAGGAATTCAGGTTTTTGCTACAGGAGGAATTGGTGGTGTTCATAGGGGAGCTCAAACAACTATGGATATTTCTGCAGATTTGGACGAATTCTCAAAGACTCCAGTTCTTGTTGTTTGTGCTGGTGCAAAGGCAATTTTGGATTTAAATCTTACCATGGAATATCTTGAAACCAAGGGTGTCCCTGTTTTCTGCTATCAAACAGACGAGCTTCCTGCTTTCTACAGTCGCGAAAGTGGCATTAAGGCTCCTTTTAGATCCGATAGTGCAGAGGACTTGGCTAACATTTGGAAGGCAAAAACCAATCTTGGCATCACTGGTGGCTTCATTGTAGCAAACCCAATTCCAAAAGAGTACAGTATGGATTCTAAGCGTATCAACGCCGCTATTGATGAGGCCATTTGTGAAATGAATAAGCTTGGTATTCACGGAAAGGAGACTACTCCTTATTTGTTGGATAAAATTCAAAAACTCACAGGTGGCGATAGTCTTGAATCCAACATTAAGTTGGTTTTGAACAACGCTAAACTTGCCGCTCAAATTGCAAAAGAGCTGGCCTAATTATTTTTGGAAGCAATTTGAAAGCAAATGGCGAAACAATGTCCTAGGGCAGGCTCTTGTGGTGCCTGCCAGTTAAATGGTGTTAAATATTCTACTCAATTGTCCCGTAAACAGGCTTATGTTGAGTCTTTGCTTTCTTGTTTTGGCCCTGTTGCTCCCATCATTGGCATGGAAAATCCTTTTCATTATAGGAACAAAGTTCAGTCCGTTTTTGGGCTTAATGCTAAAGGGGAGGTCATTAATGGGATATATCGGCTTGGGACGCATAAACTTATCCCAATTCGCGATTGCATGATTGAGGATGAGGAAGCCGATTCCATTTTAGAGACTGTCAAGGCCTTGGTTAAGGAACGTGGTATTGAGCCCTATGATGAAGACCGCCAAGTGGGCGCAATTAGGTATGTGCTCATTAGGCGCGCCGTGGCTACTAATCAAAGTTTAGTGGTAATAGTATCGGGATCACCTAAATTCAGGCCAAAAGAGTCGTTCGCGCAGGAGATTGCAAGGCGGCATCCGTCTGTCAAGGGCGTACTGCTGAACGTGAATGCGGAAAAGACGTCTATGGTGCTGTCGGACTCCCCGTGCAAGCTTATTTGGGGGCAGAGCTGGATTGAAGATGAGCTATGCGGATTGCGATTTAGGATATCGGCCAAGAGTTTTTATCAGGTGAATACGGTGCAGGCGGCCAAGCTATACACCATTGCAATGCGAATGGCTCGTCTTAGTGGTACGGAGACGGTCATTGATGCATATTGCGGGACGGGCACGATTGGCCTTATCTCCTCGCGGTGGGGAGCGGGGCGCATTATTGGTATAGAGCTGAACGAAAGCGCAGTTGCCGATGCCATTGAAAACGCTGCCCTCAATGGTATCTCCAATGCCACGTTCCTTTGTGGTGATGCGAGCGTCATCCTCAAAGATATGGCTAAAGGCCACGTGTGGTTTGGCCAAGATGGCAACAATCTCATTGGGCTAGACCCTGCCCAGAAAGCTGGCTACACCCAAATCTCCAAGGCCGATGTCCTTTTCATGGACCCGCCTCGCAGTGGCAGCGACGAGCGCTTCCTCTCTTCCGTCATTAAGATTTCCCCTAAAACGATAGTCTATATCTCGTGCAACCCCCAAACTTTAGCGCGTGATCTGCGATATCTGACCATCAATGGCCCCTACCGCATGATTGGAGCGCAACCAGTGGACCTCTTCCCGCAAACAGAACATGTTGAGACGGTAGTGCTGCTAACTAGGCAATAACAGGCAAAGCTTCTAGTAATTTTATAGGGTCTGTTGTTTGTGAGGCCTTTCACTTGCTAATTTCAAGGCCTTTTACACTAGCCAATGTCACGTTTTGCAAAAATTGCTTCGTTTGTGAC
>CAVKHB010000020.1:0-10789 GCA_963656005.1 Coriobacteriaceae bacterium | reverse complement strand
CTCAAGTTCATCGTCTTCAACAGTGACTGCATCAACAACAACATCGGGCTCAACGCCTACTCCGTGGATTTCGTTTCCACTTGGTGGTACAAAGCTAGCTATTGTAACAGAAGTATATCCCTCACCAAAGGAAGAAATCTGCTGCATAATTCCCTTTCCATAGGTGGTTGAACCAAAGAGTTTTGCTCTTCCGTTATCACGCATGGTAGAAGAAAGAATTTCAGCTGAACTTGCTGTTCCTCCGTTAATAAGAATTGCAACCTTAACATTTTCGTCTACTTCTGTTCCTTCGCTTGCAACGTAATTTACGTTCTTAGTAGAGTCTTTGTAGTAAACAGAAAGGAGTTTTGATCCACTGATAAAAAGGTCTGCAATGGACAAGGTCACATCAACATCTCCACCAGGATTGTCTCTGAGGTCAATGATAAGACTTGTCATTCCGTCCTTTTCAAGGCTGTCTAAAGCCTCTTCTACGGCGCTAAGGGTGTTTTGAGAGAATTCTGTGATTCTAAGATAACCAACACCATTATCAAGCATACCGTACTCAACGGTTGGGACTATAACCTTTGCACGGGTCAAGGTAAGGGTAAACGAGGAGGTTTTTCTCTTTACAGTAATTTCTACTGTTGTTCCAACTTCACCCTTCATCTTGGAAGCACACTCGTTTGCCGACATAGAAACAACAGATTCTCCATTAATGTGGGTAATCATGTCTCCTGCCTTAAGGCCAGCTTTGGAACTTGGTGTATTTGGGAAAACCTGAGTTATATTACAGTACAGCGTACTTTCATCATCGGCATCCTGATATTCTGTATAAGTCTTGGTGAAGTAGATTCCAAGTCCTCCGTATTCCCCTGAAATCTCTTCCGAGTATTCTTCAGATTGATCTGCTGTAATGTAGTATGTGTACTTATCGTCCAGTGCATCAAATAAAGCAGTGGCCATGGCGTCATAAACAGCATCGTAGTCTATGTCGTAGAGGTAGTACTTATTGACGTACTGATAAAGCCTTTCTAGGGAATCCATATCTCTAGAAATAATTTGTGAACTCATAGCAGAAGACGTATTAGTGTACTGCTTGGTTACCGCATTATTCGTTGTTGTGGTAGTAGTGGTCGTGGTTTGATTCTGCTGATTTCTAAGAAGTTTCTCAAAAAGGAGCTGTTCTTCCGAACCATTTGCAAAGAGGCTACCAAGAGCAACTACAAAAACTAAAACTAAAACTAATGTTCTCTTCATGCCTGCAATATACTACATTTTTTCAAGAACGTAAGGTTTTTCCTTGTTCGACACCTAAAAAACATATTTCTCATAAATCGTGTTTGTGATAGACTCAGACCATGTTGATGTACATAGACTTCCCAAAATGGATTTCCCCACAGGTGGTTTCTTTTCTTCCTGTAAGATGGTATGCCTTAATGTACATTTTTGCATTCTCCATTTGCTATGCCCTTTTTAGATACCAATGTAAACGTGGTGCATTAAATTATATGGATTCAGATTTATCTTTGAGCCTGTTTTGCTACGTCATTGGCTTTCTCTTAATAGGAGCTAGACTTTTTTCTACTCTAATATATGAAGGTTCTTTTTATTACTGGACTCATCCTTGGATGATTTTTTGGCCTGTTAGAAATGGTCATTTTATAGGCCTTCCTGGCATGAGTTACCATGGCGGAGTTGTGGGCGCGTTATTTGGAGGCTGGCTCTTCAGTAGAAAGTATCATTATCCCCTTTTAGATTTGGCGGACACCGTTATTGCTGGCATTCCTCTAGGCTACACTCTTGGAAGAATTGGAAACTTTATCAACGGAGAATTATGGGGAAGAGTTACAGGAACTTCCTATGGCATCATCTTTCCAGACGCTCCTTCTTTTTCCACAACAATAGCCTGGGTTCAAGAGATAGCCGATAAAATTGGCCTCTCCTACACTTATGGAGACCTCGTTAACCTTCCTAGACACCCTTCTCAACTTTATGAAGCATTTTTTGAAGGAATCTTCTTATTCTTAATTCTCTGGTTTATTGTTAAGCCTATTTCCATAAAAAACAAAAAGAAGCACGGCCCTGGAATTGTGACAGGTGCCTACTTTATAGGGTACGGCTTTGTTAGATTTTTTCTTGAATATTTCAGAGAACCAGACGAGCAACTAGGCTTCATTATTAAACTAGGAAAAGAATGGGAACCTGTGGCTTTATTTAAGTCCTTCCTTAATATTTCCATGGGACAAATTCTTTGCTTCCTTATGATTCTAGCAGGAATCTTTTTCATCATTTACTCAAGAAAATCTAAACCAATTATTTATAAGGTTGTCAAAAAGAATGCAAAGAGGAAAAATAAATGAAAGTAAACGACAGAGTAAATCTTCTCCGAGAAGAGCTTGTAAAAAACGGGCTTAGTGCTTGGATTATTAACGGAACAGATCCACACAAAAGCGAATACGTCAGCGACCGTTGGCAAGCCAGAAAATGGATCAGCGGCTTCACTGGCAGCGCAGGAACAGTAATCATCACCAAAGACCAAGCCCTAATTTGGGTGGACTCTCGATACTTCGTACAGTGCGCCGAACAAATCAAAGGCACTTACTATGAGATGAAAAAAGTTGACGGCCCAGAAGCAACAAGCCCACTTGAATTCTTAAAAGAGAACTTTCAAAACGGTGAAAAAGTTGGCATTTCTGCAGAAACCCTCATGGTCTCAGAAAAGGCCACCTACGAAGCCAACGGCATTTGCATTGTAGCAATGGACGATCTTTTGGACAAAATTTGGGTCAATAGACCACCAATGCCGGATTACCCCGTAGAAAGAATGTCTAACGAAGTCTGCGGCGAAAGCCCCTCTCAAAAAATTGCAAGAATGCGTGAAAAGGCCAAAGAAAACCGCGAAGACTACCTTCTCATCTCCAGCTTGGACGATATCGCCTGGCTTCTCAACCTCCGTGGCCGCGACATTGAAGACACCCCAGTCTTTGTCTCCCACCTCTTAATTGGCCCAGACAGCGTAAAACTTTTCACGCCAATTCAACGCTTCTCCTCCGTAAAGCCCGATATCTTTGAAGTTCTTGACTATGACCAAATTGTCCCAGTGCTAGAAAATCTTAAAAACTGCACGGTGAGAATCAATCCAGACAGAATCAACATGAAACTCAAAAACGCCCTTGATAAGGCAGAGAATGTAAAAATTTCTGAAGGTCTCGAGTATTCCACAACCTTCAAAGCTTGCAAAAATGAAGCCGAGCTTGAAGGCATGAGAGTAGCCCACATCCTTGATGGTGTTGCTCTTGTAAACTTCTTAGCAATGGTAAAGAGAAACGAATACGATTTCACCGAGATGACCATTGCCCAAGCTTTGGAAGACGAGAGAGAGGAAGAGGAAGAATACCTTGGCCCTTCTTTCTCAACCATTGCAGGCTTTGGAGATCATGGAGCAGTGGTTCATTACTCTGCAACAGAAGAAACGGATAAAGCAATAACAGGAAACGGTCTTTTGGTGTTGGATTCTGGCGGACAATATTCCTGTGGAACCACCGACATTACAAGAACAATTCTCTTTGGAAAAGCTACACAAGAGCAAAAAGAAGATTACACTCTTGTTCTTAAAGGACATCTTGCCTTATGTACTCAAGTATTCCCCAAAGGAACAACTGGAGTACAACTTGATATTCTCGCCCATCAATTCCTTTGGCAAAAAGGCTTGAACTATTTCCATGGCACCGGCCACGGTGTTGGTTTTAGACTAAATGTACATGAAGGACCTCAAAGAATCTCTGCCAACTTTGGAAAAGACAGACCAGTTGCACTTGAAAAAGGCATGATAGTCAGTGATGAACCTGGTCTTTATAAAGAAGGTAGGCACGGGATAAGAATTGAGAATTTGATAGCCGTAACTGACGCAATGACCACAGAATTTGGAGAGTTTTACACTTTTGAGACATTGACAGCCTGTCCATACGAGAGAGATCTTATCTGTAAAGAGATGCTCACAGAGGACGAAATTGAAATAATTAACGACTATCATGATTGGGTCTATGAGCTTCTTTGTGAATTGGTAGATGAAAGTTCTCTTGACTATCTTAAGGAAGCAACAAAGCCTCTTTAAGGGAAGTCTAAACCTTTACGCTAAAGGCCATAAACATTATATTTTAAAAATAATTGAGATTTTCAAGAACCTCATTTAAAAGGATAAAAACATGGTTGAAAAACTTGCTAAAACGGGAAAGATTAAGAGAAACGGACCTGTGGTTCTTCTCATAATGGACGGCGTTGGCTTTGGAAAGTATGAAGATGGTGACGCTGTCAAACAGGCAATGACAAAAAACTTGGACAAACTTATGAAGTCTTGTCCATGGACCAAGCTTAAAGCTCATGGAACTGCCGTTGGTCTTCCTTCGGACGCAGATATGGGAAACTCGGAAGTTGGCCACAATGCAATGGGCTGTGGAAGAGTTTTTGCTCAGGGCGCAAAGCTTGTAGCCTCGTCAATTGAAAGTGGCTTAATGTTCCAAGGAGCAACCTGGAAAAAATTGATTGCAAATGTAAAAGACAACAACTCCACTCTACACTTTATTGGCCTTTTGAGTGACGGAAACGTTCATAGTCACATCAAAAACCTCATGGATATGATTACCGAGGCAAAAAAAGAAGGAGTTAAGAAGGTTAGAGTTCATGCTCTTCTTGATGGAAGAGACGTTGGAGAAACTTCTGCCCTTGATTATTTTGATCCGTTTGAAAAGTTCCTCAAAGATCTCTCTACAGATGGATTTGATGCTAAAATAGCCTCCGGTGGTGGCAGAATGGTCATCACAATGGATAGATACAACGCAAACTGGGACATGGTGAAAAAGGGATGGGAGACCCATGTTCTTGGAGAAGGACGCTACTTTGATAACGCTCATGATGCAATCACAACACTAAGAAACGAAACTGGTGCTATTGACCAAGACCTACCACCTTTTGTTATTGCAAAAGATGGAAAACCAGTTGGCACCATTGAAGATCATGACAGCGTAATCTTATTTAACTTTAGAGGCGACAGAGCTCTTGAAATAACAAAGGCTTTTGAAGCAAAAGACCTAAAAGAGTTCGACAGAAAGCGAGTTCCAAATGTTGAGTATGCCGGCATGATGGAGTATGACGGAGACCTCCATGTTCCTAAACAGTACTTGGTAGATCCTCCAGCAATTGACAGAACCATGGCCGAATATCTTTGCGCTTGCGGCTTAAAGCAGTTCTCAATTTCAGAAACACAGAAGTTTGGACACATTACCTACTTCTTCAACGGAAACAAGAGTGGCAAATTCGATGAAAAACTTGAGGAATACGTAGAAATTCCTTCAGATATTGTTCCTTTTGAGCAGCGTCCTTGGATGAAGTGTGCAGAAATTGCAGACAGGGTCATTACAGAAATTGAAAGCGGCAAATGGGACTTCATCAAAATGAACTTCCCCAATGGCGATATGGTTGGACACACGGGCGTCTTTGAGGCTGTTGTCTGCTCCATGGAAGGCCTAGATCTCCAGATTGGCAGAATTGAAGAGGCTGTACGCAAAGCAGGCGGCATCCTCCTCATCACAGCAGACCATGGTAATGCCGATGACATGGTGGAGCACAACAAGAAAGGTGAACCAATGCTTAAAGCAAACGGAGAACCAAAGGCAAAAACAAGTCACAGCCTAAATCCTGTTCCTTGTATTCTCTTTGACCCTTGCTATAATGGCGAATATTCAACAGAGCTTGCACAAGGACTTGGAATTAGCAGTATAGCCACAACTTGTATTGAACTTTTGGGTTATGAAGCTCCAGAAGGTTACGATCCTTGTATTGTTAATTTTAATTGAACTGTAAGCAACAAAGGGTTAAACTATTTGCATGGTTTACGGAATTGGCAACCCCTTGATTGACGTTATAGTCAATGTTGAAGATAAGGACTTAGAAAAGCTTGGCCTCTACAAGGGCACTATGAATCTCATAACTCTTGAAAAGAGGCTTGAGCTAACTGATTTTATTAAAACTAAAAAGGAGCCTCGCTTCTCCTGCGGAGGCTCCTGCCCTAACACCGTTATTACCCTCGCCTCTTTAGGTATTGAAACAACCTTAGGTGGGAAAGTTGGACAGGATGAATACGGAACCATCTACAAAGAGCGTCTTTCTTCTTTGGGCGTAAAAGACAATCTTGCCGTATCTTCAAATGTTACAGGCTCTTCCATTATCCTAATAACTCCAGACTCAGAAAGAACCATGAACACCTATTTAGGTGCCAACCGAGACTATGTTATGGAAGATGTTTGTGAAGAGGAAGTAAAAAGAGCCAAATTCTTCCACTTCACCGGTTATATGTGGGACACGGAAGGCCAAAAAGCAGCAATAAGAAAAGCAATTAAGATAGCAAAAGAAAACGGAGTACAAATCTCTTTTGATATTGCTGATCCTTTTGCTGTTGGAAGGTACAGAGACTCCTTCTTAGAGCTTATTAAAGAAAGCTGCAACATTGTTTTTGCCAACAAAGAAGAAGCTCGTATGCTCTTTGACAACTACGACCCTTACGAATGTTGCAAGAGCATGGGAAAACTTTGTGAAACAGCCATTGTTAAAAACGGCAAAAAGGGATCCTTTATAAGCCATAAAAGAGTTATCTATGAAATTCCAGTCATGGGACCAGAAACCCCAGTAGACACAACAGGGGCTGGAGATACTTATGCAGCAGGCTTCCTTTATGGGCAGTGCAAAGGTCTTGATATTAACGAATGTGGCTTAATTGCCTCCACTTTGGCAGGACAAATAATAAAACAAACCGGAGCTCAGTTCTCTCAAGAAAAAGCAGCAGAACTAAGAGCACTGCTTGAAAAAGAACTATAAAAAGAGGGCCGCTTTTGGCCCTCTTTCATTTGTGTAGATATCTTGTTAATTCTTTAGTGGTAGCGTCTTCTCTTACTGATTATACGAACCTGTTTGTAAAGACCTTCGCCTTCGCTCTTTGTTTCAATACCAGTAACATCATTAAGAGCGGTATGAACAAGTCTTCTTTCATACGGATTCATTGGCTCAAGAAGATGAGATCTTCCTGTCTTTCTTACAATTTGAGCAACCTTGTATGCATTTTTGATAATCTGCTCTTCATGTCTTACTCTGTAAGCTTCTGCATCTACAATAATCTTTCTTTCAGAATCAATTTTACCAGCAAAAACATTAGCAAGAATCTGAAGAGCATCAAGGTTCTTTCCCTTTCTTCCAATAATGATATTAGAATCATCACTTTCAATTGTAAGGTTAACCTTTCTGCCTGTTCTTGATGCAACACTTACATTTGCTTCATAACCCATGTGCTCTATAACACCTTTAAGAAAATCACAAACCTTTGTTTCAAGTTCCTCATTTGGTTCAAGGGTAACTTCTTCTTCCTCTTCTTCTACTTCGTCCAGACCTTCAATTTCATGGTCTTCAGATTCATGTTCATCTACTTCAGGAAGTTCTGGTTCTGCTTCTTCGTCTGTATCAATGTGCACTCTAATTTTAACGTTAGCCTTCTTAAAAAGTCCTCTTCTTCCGTTATCAAGAATCTCAACATCAAAATCTTCTCTCTCAATATGAAGCTCTTCTACAGCCTTATTGATGGCCTCTTGTTCTGTTTTACCTTCAAATTCTCTTGTCATTTTATTTCCCCTGTCTATTGTTCTTCTTTGCGTTCTTCAAGGCTTCTTTTTCAGCTCTAGCTTTTTCTTCTTGAAGTTTCTTTTGTTTTTCCTGATATTGTCTTACTACTGCAGGAACCTTTTCTTCTTTCTTTTCTTCTTTCAAAGGTTTATTCTTCACAACTTTGTTCACATAGAGTTGCTGTATAATTGAAAGAATGTTACTTACTGTCCAATATAGTAGCAATCCAGATGGAGCACTATAAAGAATGAAGAAGAACAAGATTGGCATTCCATAAGTCATGAAAGCCATTGTTCCGCCCTGTGCTGTGTTTTTGGACTGCCCATTTGCCATCTTCATTGAGAAAATCATGCTCGCTGTGTAGATGATAGGCAAAAGGTGAATCTCTGAACCCAATAAAGGAATATTGAAGCCAAGAGTAGCAACTGTTTCTGGAACAGAAAGGTCCGATATCCAACCAGGAATAAACATTGCTCCTCTAAGTTCAAAGTGTTTATTTAACAATCCATAGAAGGCAATAAGAATTGGGAATTGAATAAGTAGAGGTAAACATCCTCCCATAGGATTGATGCCTTCCTTCTTATAGAGATCAGCCGTTTCCTGATTAAGTTTCTGTGGATTATCTTTGTATTTAACTTTTAATTCTTCTATTTGAGGATTCAAGGCAGCCATTTTAGCTGTGGATTGTGTACTCTTCTTGGATAGTGGCCACAACAGTAACTTTAGAATGATGGTTAAAAGAATAATTCCAACACCGTAGTTTGGGATAACCTTGTAAAGTAGGTTGAGCATCCACTTAAGAATTGTTTCAAGCCATCCCAACCAAGAACCACTTTCCATGGCATCATCCAGATTAAGATTTCTCAAGCCCCAAGCATTATCCGTTCCACTATAGTAAGAACCAAGATACTTCTTAAGTTGTGGTCCACAGTAGAAATAAACCGTATCACTTGAGGATGCATCCGTAGCTGGCCTTGAAAGATATATGCTGTCGGTTTGGGCAATATCTCCATCCTTACTTTGTTTTGCTGTGTACTTATAAGAGACGTTGCTTTCTGGGGCAGCAATAACTGTGAAATACTTACTTGTTAGGCTTATCCACTTAAGCTTTTCTGTAGTTTCAAAGCTATTAGTGTAGCTACTTTTCTTTGTTTTACCGTTATCCTTGTACTGGTTTATGTAGAACTTTCTGTAGTCGTAATTATTGTTCTTCATTTGGGTAAATGAAGGACCAATTTGTGGCTCATAAGCTATTGTATAGGCATATTCACCATCAGAAAGACCTGTAAATGTAGAATCTCCAATAATATCTACAGAAACAGCAAAAAGGTATTCGTTATCTTTAAATTCGAACGTCTTTTTTACTGTAAAAAGGTTTCCACTTTCGTCTTTATAGTCATGTGTGAATATAATCTTTGATCCTTCTACTGTGTAGGCATAGGTATCAAGAATAGGTGTTGTTAATTCATCTCCCCAGTACATGAGAAATGCATTGTGGTCTCCCTCTCCTCTAAAGATGAGATCAACATGCTGACCATCTGCGTTAGCGTGGTCTTTCATAATCATAGACTTAATGCTTGCACCAACGGGGTCAAAGGTTATCTCAAAAATATCGGTCTCATAGATAAAGGTGTCCGTGGAATTGCTATCTGATACCGATGTTATGTCGTGCGCAATCTTCTGAGTAGTTCCTTCCTCAGCTATCTGGGTTTGTTCAGTATCGCTTGTGGTAGAGGTGTTTGAGAAGAATGTTGTTTGTATGAACATGCTTACAAAAATGACGACCACACAAAGGACTACCGCTAATATTGATTTTCCATCCATTATAGGCTCCTGAAAATCTGAATCGGAGGCAGAGAAAACTTGGTTATAAAATGTAAATAGAAATTTAGCCCTCTAGTCTTCTAGAGCGCTACTTTTAACAAAGAGATTAAGCAATGTACTTTCTTTTTCTTCATAAGCCAAGTCTTTGCCAGGATATACAACAATGGCCATATCCAGTCCTTTTTTGATTTTTTCCTGATTTTGTCGCCAGATCTCTTTTATTTGACGCCTAATTAGGTTTCTTTGGACAGAATTGCCATAGTGTTTAGCAGGAATGACAATCATTCTGCTGTAGTCTAAATTGTTCTCTACTACATATAACTTAAAGCAGGAAAGAGAATATCTTTTTCCCGCTTTGAATATATTGTCAATATCTGCTTTAAATCTAATTATCTGTTTTTTAGTAAGGCTTCTTTTCATCACAGACGGAGAGACTATGTCTACCCTTAGCTCTTCTTCTTGCTAATACAAGACGGCCACCCTTGGTTGCCATACGTGCTCTGAATCCAAACTTTCTGTTTCTTTTGACCTTACTTGGCTGGTATGTTCTTTTGCCTTTGTAACTCATGGTATATCTCCATATATATCGCTTAAAGCGGGATTTTCGTTAACGCTAGTGTATTCACTGAGCAATTGAGTATAAATTTATGCACAATTTTGGTCAAGGGCTACTACTTTGAAAGCGGATTTACTCTGTCTGAGACATCTTCTCCTTTAGTATCTCAAAAGAAGTTTGCCATTTATCGCATATCTCTTCAGGCTTAAAGTAAATATCTATTTCTCTTTTTGCGCTTTCTGGGCCATCTGAGCCATGAATAACATTAAAACTCATCTCAGGAGAGAAGTCTCCGCGAATAGTACCTACCTCAGCATTAGAAGGATTAGTTTTTCCCATTATTTGACGCATTCCTAAAATTGCATCTTCCCCTTCTATAACCATTGCAACAATAGGAGCACTAGTAATAAATTTTACAAGATTTGGATAGAATGGTTTTCCATAATGCTCAGCATAATGTTTTGCTGCTTGCTCATTAGATACCTGAAGCAGCTTCATTGCCACAATTTTATAGCCTTTGTCTTCAATTCGGGCTATTATTTTTCCAATAAGACCTCTTTGTACTGCATCCGGTTTAATTGCAATAAAAGTTCTTTCTACCATTTATAACCTCCCAGAGCTCCCATAAGGAGAAACCCTTACTACTAATTTTTTTACTTTTAATTCAGGAAATGCTGAATCAACCTTTTTTATGATATCGTTTGAATTTAATCTAACAAAAGAAGCATAAGAAGCACTTTTACAAACAACAAATAATGATTC